>JAJEAZ010000524.1 GCA_022824105.1 Alphaproteobacteria bacterium | reverse complement strand
GCACGCACCTCTCGCGCTTGCTCACGCCGGGGGCTTTTTCGGCCCCCAGCCGGTCGCTTTCTGCAGAAACGCCGAAAGGCGGCCCCGGAAGCCGCCTCTCTCTACTTTCATCATACACCATACCGCCAAATGTCAAGCCCGTTCGGGAACAAAAAACGAAAATATCGGGCTATTTTCTCATAACTCGTTGAAACCGGGAGGAGATTTCCGGTTTCCATTCACGGGGACCGGATCCTTCGACGGGCCCAGGGTCGACTCATACCAGCGGCATTGACTTCAGACTCATGGAAAGATCACGGTCCATTATCGTCACCCCGGCCCCCGAGCCGGGGTCCAACCATGGCTCTCGATGCCGCCGCCGTCGGTGGAGCGCAGGTTCAACCGCTGAAATTGGCGACAGGATCGTGGCTGGGCCCCGGCCCGGGGGCCGGGGCAACGGTGAGGGTGGCCCCGCGATCGGTTCTGGTCAACGACCGTTGGTATCAGCCCGAAATGTCCGGACAACGCGGCCCGTTGCGCGCTTGACCGGCCGGGCGTTGCGGATATCGTCGCGTTCGTGTTTCCGCCTTGAAGATTCCGGAGTATTCCCGATGACAACCAGAAACATCCTTCCCGTCTCCCTGTCGTTCTGTCTGCTGGCTTCGCCGATAGCGGCCGAGGAGCTGACGGACATGTCGGCAGGTTCTAGGGTGGTGAATTTCGTGACCATGGGGGAAACGCAAATTCCGCTGCCCAAGGGTGAGTGGGAGTTGAAATTGGTCGGCGCGAAGCGACATCAGGAGTATGGAGAACTCGGGAGAGTATTACTAATTCAAGAAACGGATGACTCCGGGTTTCTGTTCATGGACGTAATATCAAATATCGATAGCTGCGCGTCGCTTGGATGGGCTAAACATATATGTGGACGCAAAGACACCCACCATAACGAATCGAGAGGCTCTCCCGGTCAAAAAAACGCAGAGTGCTGGAATGTAAATCACTTTTTTATTAACCCTAATGTTAAGTACAAGAAAGGATTTTGGAAAAAATACTTCAACGAAAGAAATGATATACTGAAGACCATTTTTTCAAAAAAGAACACATTTTTGGCAAATCAATTTCGATGGTCAAATCAATGCCATTTTTCGAATGTCACCTATTACGTAAATCCGGAGAGCTTCGGATTCGAACCCGAATCGAGTTCATGGAAAGACAGCGTCTGGCATCGTAGCGTGGTCGGGGAGGACCCGCGTCGCAAGGATCTGGTGGAGGCCGTAACGGACATCGGAAGAGAGCTGAAGAACGCGGTCGAGCGCGGCTTCGAAGGAGAGCTGTACAGCTGGACTTCGGACATCGGCCTGAAATTCGAATAGCGCCTTCCAGACCGCGCCCGGGACTCCGGGACGGTCCAGCCTTGCCCGTCCGGGGTGACGACTTCGGGCCTGGGCCCGAACACGGTTCCACCAGAACGGGTCGCGCTCCAAATCGGTGCCCTGAGCCGGCTCAAGCCCGCCGTTTCGTTTTTCCGTGGACATGCGGCGGCAGTGGCTCCGCCGGACCGCCGGGGCTGAGCGGGCGGGGGGCGAAGCGGCCGAGGGTCAGCGCGCGGTCATACATCACGATGGCGCCCGCCATGGCGACATTGACGCAGAACGCCGTCGGGATGCGGACGACATGGGCGCAGCGCTCCAGCACCGGGGCGGACAGCGAATCGCGCTCGGGGCCGAGGATATAGGCCGCGCGCGCCGGGTGGCGGAAGCTCGGCAGGTCCACCGCCTCGTCGAGCAGCTCCACGCCGACCAGGGCGCAGCCGCGCGGCAGCACCATGGCCCCGGCGTCGGGAAAGGCATAGAGCGGCACCCGGCCGGGCGCATGGGAGGTGTCGCCGCCGCCGCGCAGGGCGCGGCGACTCATTTCGAGTGGCGGCGTTTCGGCGCCGCCGCCCCGACCGGCGCGTTCCGCGTAGCTGGCGCCGACCGTGAAGAGGAAACTCGCGCCGAAGGCCTGCGCTGAGCGGAACAGGTTGCCGGCATTGAGCGGCTTGCTCAGCCCCTCGACGCCGATGCCGAAATAGCCTTTCATGACGGCGCCGATTCTGGACCTGGGAGGCGGGGCTGTCCATGCGCGCGGTGGTCGTTGACGACTGGAAACCGTTCGACGAACTTGAAATCCGCGAGACGCCGCCGCCGGCGCTCGGGCCCCGCCATGTGCGCATAAGCGGCCGGGCCTGCGGCATCTCCTTCGCCACCTCGCTGGTGGTCGAGGGCCGCTACCAGCGCAAGCCGCCTCGTCCCTTCGTGCCCGGCACCGAATATGCGGGCGTGGTGACCGAGGTCGGCGCGGAGGTCACGCGCTTCCGGCCGGGCGACCGGGTGCTGGCGGTGCTCGACTGGGGCGGCCTGGCGGAGGAAGCCGCCGCGCTGGAGGTCAACACCTTCGCCATTCCCGACAGCATGGCTTTCCGCCACGCCATCGCCTTCACCAACTCCTACCACACCTCCTACGCCGCGCTCTGCTGGCCGAACATGCTGCGGCTGGCCGCCGGCGAAACCCTGCTGGTGCACGGCGCGGCGGGCGGGGTCGGCATCGCCGCCGTCGAGATCGGCAGGATCCTGGGCGCGCGGATCATCGCGACGGCCGGCTCGGCGGAAAAGCTGGCGGCCGCGCGCGAGCACGGCGCGGACCATGTCATCAACTACCGCGAGGCCGATTTCCGCGAGGAGGTGCTGGCGATCACGGACGGGCGCGGGGCCGATGTCATCTACGACCCGGTCGGCGGCGAGGTGTTCGACCGGTCGCTGCGCTGCATCGCCTTCGAGGGGCGCATCATGCCGGTCGGGTTCGCCGGCGGCGCGATCCAGCAGATCCCGGCCAACATCCTGCTGGTGAAGACCGTCACGGTGGTCGGCATGAATTTCGGCACCTATGTCGGCTGGAGCCCGAAGGACATCCGCTACGAGGTCGAGGACCGGATGCGGGCCGGCATGGACCGGCTTTTCGCCTGGTTCGAGGAGGGGCGCCTCAAGCCGCGCGTCGACATGACCTTCCCGCTGGAGGGCTTCAGGGACGCGATGGCAGCGGTTCTCTCGCGCCAGGCGATCGGCCGGGTCGCCATCGTCATGGAGGGGTAGCGGCGGTGCGGCTGGCCATCGTTCCGATCGCCGTTCTGGCCTTCGTTCTCGGCGCTTGCTCCGGCGTGGACCGCCCCGGCGTGCCGGCGACCGGCGCGGAAATGCGGGAGGCGCGCCGCCTGTTGGAAGCGAGCGCCATTCCGCGGCAGAGGGGGCTCGACGAAGCGGCCCAGCATGCTTCGCTCGCAAGGGTCGTGCGGCATATCCGGCCGGCGGCGCACCGGGTCTGCGTGCGGATGAAGGGCGCGAATTGCGGCGCCATCCTCTCCCGCAGCCCCATCCGCTCGCACGACCGGGAAATCAACGCCCATGTCGACAGCACCCACCGGGTGACGATGAATGCGGGCCTGCTGCACGCCTCGGGGTCGGACGAGGAAATCGCCGCGGTGCTGGCGCACGAATACGGCCATGTCATCGCGGACCATATCGACAAGCGCATGGGCGATGCCGGCGTGGGCGCGCTCGGCGGGCTCCTCGCCGGCACG
>JAJEAZ010000329.1 GCA_022824105.1 Alphaproteobacteria bacterium | reverse complement strand
GCGCAGCGGGCCGCTGAAGACGGTGCCGAACCCCGTCGAGCGGCTGACGCCCGCCGGCCGCGCCGCCGCCCAGGCGCTGGTGGATGAAATATTCGCCATGTTCGTCGACATGGTGGCCGAGCGCCGCCCGCTCAGCCGCGGCGAGGTGCTTGCTCTGGCGGACGGGCGCGTCTTCACGGGGCGGTCTGCCGTCGGGAACGGTCTCGTGGACGCCATCGGAGGAGAGGCTGCGGCGCGAGACTGGCTGGCGGAGAAACACGGCGTCGGGCGCGGTCTCGCCGCAATCGACCGGGACCCGGAACGCGATGCGGGCTGGCTGGAGCGGATTGCCGGTCGTCTATTCGGGAAAAGTACAGTTACGCAAGGTCTTTTGCTTGACGGGCTGATAGCTGTTTGGCATCCTGCGTTCCGTTAGTATTTGCTGGCGATGAGGGTTTGTAAATGACACGTTCGGAACTCATCAGACGGATAGCGGAACGAAATCCCGAATTAGCATACAACGATGCGGTGAAATTAGTCGTGACCTTTTTTGAAGAAATCTCCGATGCGTTATCGCGGGGAGACCGCGTCGAACTGCGGGGGTTCGGCGCATTTTGGACCAAGGAGAGACACTCGCGCATCGGACGCAACCCTGCAACCGGCGCGCCGGTGAGCGTGGACACGAAACAACTGCCGGCTTTCAAAGCCGGGAAGCGGCTGCGTGAACGGCTGAACCGGGATTCGGAGTAAAGGCTGGCCTGTCGTGGCGTTTATCCGGGCAGCTTGCATTCTGGCGATTGCATTGGTCGCCGCCCTCTTTGCTGTCGAGAACATGCACGAAGTTGCAATCGGTATTTTCCCGGTTGGATCGACCGTAACGCTGCCGGTTTACCTGATCGTGTTGGGCCCGCTTGCGGCCGGCCTGATTGCGGGCTGGATGTTGGCCAGAATAGCGGGCGGCAGGGCGCGCAGCCGCCGCCTTCGCCGGGAGGCGATACGGACAGGGGGCCGCAAGCAGGCGCCGTCCGCGCGAGAGACCGGAAAGAGCGCGGTGCTGCCCGCCGCTTCCTGATGCCTGTCCGGGTCAAGATTTGCGGAATCCGGGACCGGGAGGTGCTGGAAAGCGCCGTGGAAGGCGGCGCGGCGGCGGTCGGCTTCGCCTTCGTCTCCGGAAGCCCGCGGGAAATATCGCCGGATGCCGCGGCCCTGCTCTCGTCCGCTGTTCCGTCCGGCATGCTCAAGGTCGGGCTGTTCGTGGATGCCGACGACGAGGCCATCGGCCGGGCGGCGGAGGCGTCCGGGCTCGACGTGCTGCAGCTGCACGGCCGGGAAACGCCCGAGCGGGTCGCCGAGCTTCGCACGAAGTTCGGGCGCAAGGTATGGAAGGCCGTGCCTGTCGCGGGGCAGGCGGATGTCCAGGCTTCCTTCGCTTTCGAGGGCGCCGCGGACTGCCTTCTGTTCGACGCGCGCCCTCCCAGGGGTGCACGGCTTCCGGGCGGCAACGCGCGGGCCTTCGACTGGTCCTTGCTGGCCGCTCCCCTGCCGGACCTGCCCTGGATGCTGTCCGGAGGCCTGACCGCCGGCAATGTGGAGGAGGCGGTGCGAATCTCCGGGGCGCGCATGATCGATTTGTCGTCCGGCGTCGAGCGGAGCCGCGGAGTCAAGGACCCGGCGCTGGTTCGGGCCTTTCTGGAGAAGGCGGCAACGCTTTGATTTCGCGGCCGGCGCGCGTATGGTCCGGCGCGATTGCGCGACCCGGGGAACGAACGCGATGAGTCCCGACACCGCCGCCAACAGCTACCGCCTGGGACCGGACGAACGGGGCCATTTCGGCCTTTATGGCGGCCGCTATGTGGCCGAGACGCTGATGCCGCTCATCCGCGAAGTGGGCGCCGCCTATGAGGAGGCGAAGAACGACCCGGCATTCCACGAGGAGATGGGCCGGTTCCACAAGCATTATACCGGCCGGCCGAGCCCGCTCTATTTCGCTGAGCGGCTGACCGCGCATCTGGGCGGCGCGAAGATCTACTTCAAGCGCGATGAGCTGAACCACACCGGCTCGCACAAGATCAACAATTGCCTCGGACAGATCCTGCTCGCCCGCCGCATGGGCAAGACCCGGATCATCGCCGAGACCGGGGCTGGGCAGCACGGCGTGGCGGCGGCCACGGTCTGCGCGCGGTTCGACCTGCCCTGCACGGTCTATATGGGGTCGGTCGATATCGACCGGCAGGCGCCCAACGTCTTCCGCATGCGCCTGCTCGGCGCCGAGGTGAGAGCGGTCGAGAGCGGCTCGCGCACCCTCAAGGACGCCCTCAACGAGGCGCTCCGCGACTGGGTCGCTAATGTCCACGACACCTTCTACATCATCGGCACGGCCGCCGGGCCGGCACCCTATCCGGAGATGGTGCGCGACTTCCAGTGCGTTATCGGCGACGAGGCGCGTTCGCAGATCGTGGAGGCCGAGGGCCGGCTGCCGGACACGGTGGTCGCCTGCATCGGCGGCGGGTCGAACGCCATTGGCTTGTTCCACCCTTTCCTCGACGACCCGGATGTCCGCATTGTCGGGGTGGAAGCTGCGGGGCACGGGCTGGAGAGCGGCGAGCATGCGGCCTCCCTCACCGGCGGCTCGCCGGGCGTTCTGCATGGCAACCGCACCTATCTGCTCCAGAACGACGACGGCCAGATTACGGACGCGCATTCGATCTCTGCCGGCCTCGACTACCCCGGAATCGGGCCGGAGCACGCCTGGCTCAAGGATGCGGGGCGCGCGGAATACATGTCGGCGACGGACGCGGAAGCGCTGGAGGCCTTCCAGCTTTGCGCCCGTCTGGAAGGCATCATCCCCGCGCTCGAACCGGCGCACGCGCTCGCCTGGGTGATCCGCACGGCGCCCAACCTTCCCCGGGACCATATCCTGGTGATGAACATGTGCGGTCGCGGCGACAAGGACGTCTTCAGCGTCGGCGAAGCGCTGGGAATCGCGCTGTGAGCCGGATCGCGGCGCGTTTCTCCGCATTGCGCAAGGCGGACCGGGCGGCCTTTATGCCCTTTGTCAGCGGCGGCGACCCGGACTTCGACACCAGCCTCGCCATTCTGCGAGGCCTGGCGAAAGCGGGGGCGGACCTGTTTGAGATCGGCGTTTCGTTCACGGATCCTATGGCAGACGGGCCGACTGTCCAGGCGGGCGGGGCGCGGGCGCTTGCGGCCGGCATGACAACGAAGCGCGTCCTCGACCTCGTGCGGGCCTTCCGGGCGGAGGACGACGAGATGCCCATTGTCCTCATGGGCTATTTCAACCCGATCTACCGCTATGGCGCGGAGCGTTTCGCCGTGGACGCGAAGGCCGCGGGCGTGGACGGGCTGATTACGGTCGATCTGCCGCCCGAGGAGGAGGACGAGCTGCGCGGCCCGGTGGAGCGCGCCGGCCTCGACATCGTCCGCCTTGTCGCGCCGACCACGGACGAGGAACGCCTCCCGTTCGTCCTCGAGCGCGCGAGCGGCTTCGTCTATTACGTCTCGATCGCCGGCATCACGGGCACGCGCTCGCCGACCATGGCGGATGTGCAATTCGCCGTCGACCGCCTGCGCCGCTTCACCGACCTGCCGGTTGCGGTCGGATTCGGAATCAACACGGCCGAGCAGGCAGGCGCCGTGGCCCGCATCGCCGACGGGGCGGTCGTCGGGTCGGCGCTCGTCCGCGAGATAGGCGCGGGCGGCCCGGACATGCTGGACCGGGTGAACGGACTGGCCCGGGAGCTTGCCGGCGGCGTTGCGGGAGCGCGCACATGAACTGGCTCACCGAATTCGTCCGGCCCCGGCTGCGCAGCCTTGTGCGCAAGACGGACGTGCCGGAGAACCTCTGGCTGCAATGCGACAATTGCGGCCAGATGATCTTCCATCGCGAGCTGCACGAGCGGATCAATGTCTGCCCGCATTGCGACCATCACATGCGCCTCGATGCGGCGGCCCGCCTGGGCATGCTGTTCGACCACGGCATCTACGAGACCATCGAGCTGCCGGACGCCCCCGTCGATCCGCTCAAATTCCGTGACCGGCGGCGATATACCGACCGGCTGAGGGACGCCCAGGCGCAGTTGCAGACAAAGGACGCCATGCGCGTGGCGCACGGCACCATCGACGACCAGCCCGCCGTGGCGGCGCTGCTCGATTTCGCTTTCATGGGCGGTTCCATGGGGATTGCCGTCGGGGAGGCGTTCCTGGCCGCGGCGCGGCTGGCGGTCGTGCAGCGGGCCGCGCTGATCGCGGTGACGGCATCGGGCGGAGCCCGGATGCAGGAGGGCATCCTGTCGCTGATGCAGATGCCGCGCACCACCATCGCGGTTTCCGAGGTCAAGGAAGCGGGCCTGCCCTATATCGTGTTGCTGACGGACCCGACGACGGGCGGCGTCTCGGCCTCCTTCGCCATGCTGGGCGATGTCGCCATTGCGGAGCCGGGCGCGGCCATCGGCTTTGCCGGGCAGCGCGTCATCCAGCAGACGATTCGGGAAACCCTGCCGGAGAACTTCCAGCGCGCCGAATATCTGCACGACCACGGCATCATCGACATGGTGGTGCATCGGCGCGAGCTGCGCGACACGCTCGGCCGGCTGCTTTCCATGCTCATGCAGCCGAAGCCGCCGCCGGACGAGGTTGACGGCGCGCCCCTGCTGGCCAATCCGGAAATCCCCGAAACGGCGGCGGCGAACGATCCCGGCGGG
>JAJEAZ010000500.1 GCA_022824105.1 Alphaproteobacteria bacterium | reverse complement strand
TGTTGGCGAGGTCGGTCGGCATCACCACATGCTCGTCGTTCGGCGTGCCGTAGCAGAGGTGGTAGCCGAGCTCGACGGGTTCCGGCACGGCGTTGCCGAGGCGCGCCAGCATGCCGGTGATGTCCTGCTTGTAGCTCGCCGACCGGTTCGGGAAATAGCCCTCCCAGGCGAGCACCTCCTGGCAGACGTCCCACTGGATCGCGAGGTCGTCATTGGGGATCGCGGCGCAGATCCTGGCGAGGTCGGCCTTGAAGGCGCGCTCATAGGCCGCGAAGAACTCCGGGCGGCACGACGGCGAAACGAACCAGTATCCCACCGCCATCGGCGTCGGCAGGCAGACCTGGAAGCGGACCCCGGCCGGCAGGGTCGCGGCGTCGCGCATCTCGGTGAAGCGGGCGTAGGAGCGGGTGGCCTCGGGTGCATAGCCGGGGTCGAACTCGACCGTTGCGGGATCGACGCCGGCGCGGAAGCGGAACAGTTCCCACTCGCGGATCAGCTTGCCGTCCCATTGGTGGATGCGAGCCTTGTCCTCGTCGGCCGCGACCTCCATCGCCGGATGCGCCGCGACTTTGGCCCGCTGCCAGAAGATCCAGCGCGCCCGCTCGCCGGTCTCGCCGTCCGGAATCCGCCTGAGATGCGAGCCCAGCCGGCTTCCGATTTCCGCGAAGGTCGTGTCGGCGTCGGGGTAGGGCAGGCTGCCGACGAGATGGGCGCAAGTGAGCGGCATGGCGGGCCTCCCCTGGATATGGAAGCGGCCATGGTACAATGGCGGCGGGTAAAGCCAACAGGCGCGGAACGGGAGGGGCAGGATGGCATTCGACTGGCGTTCGGCGGACGACGCGGCCCTTGAGGCGCATTTCAATCCGCGCGCCGCCGTGGGCGACGAGGCGGTGGAAGCCCATCTGGGCGAGTATCTGGCGGCGGCCGAGGCCGCGCGCGAGAAGTGGCCGGGCGCATACGACATCGCCTACGGCTCGGGGCCGCGCGAGGCGCTGGACCTGCACCGGCCGGCCTCCGGCGGCAATGGCGCGCTGTTCATGTTCATCCATGGCGGCTACTGGCGGCGCTTCTCCAAGGCGGACCACAGCTTCGCCGTCGGCGGCTTCGTCGGGCGCGGCGCGACCGTCGCCAATGTCGATTACGCGCTCTGCCCGGACGTGACGCTGGACGAGATCGTGGCCGAGATGCGCGCCTGCTTCGCCTTCGTCCATGCCCATGCCGAAGGGTGGGGCTGCGACCCGGCGCGGCTCTTCGTCGGCGGCCATTCCGCCGGCGCGCACCTGACAGCCATGCTGCTGGGGGACCCGGCCTCGGCGCCGCTCATCGCGGGCGCGCACTGCATGAGCGGCATTTACGAGACGCCGGTCGTACGCCGGATTTCGGTGAACGAGGAGGTGCGGCTCGACGAGGCGACGGCGGCGCGTACGAACGCCCTTGCCCATCCGCCGGCAAGGCCTGTGCCGATGGTGGTCTCGGTCGGCGGCGAGGAGCCGGCCGGCTGGCAGGCGCAGAGCACGGGCTATGCGGACATCGCCGAGGCTGCCGGCTGCGCGGTCGAGCGGGTGACCGTGCCGGGCGCCAACCACTTCTCGATGCTCTTCGACGCCGTGCGGACTGGCGGCAGGTCCTTCGAAGCCTTCGCGGCGAAGATGGGAATCTAGGCGGGCCGGCGGCTCAGAAGGTCCCGCCCATCCGCTCGATCTGCGCCCGCACCTCGGCGGGGGACACGCCAGACTCGCGCAGGCTTTGCAAGGTCAGCGCCCGGTCGCGCTTGGCGAGGCGGCGGCCGTTCTCGTCGGTCAATACCGGGTGGTGTTCGTAGTCCGGCACCGGAAGGCCGAGCAGACGTTGCAGCCGGTTCTGGACCGGCACGGCGAAGGCCAGGTCCTCGCCGCGCGTCACCAGGGTCACGCCCTGCAGCGCGTCGTCCACGACGACGGAAAGGTGATAGCTCGTGCGGATGTCCTTGCGCGCGACCACCGTGTCGCCGTCGGTGAGCCGGAGCGCGTAGGCGGCGCCCCGCGCCATGCGCGCCTCGCGCCCGGCATCGGTCAGCGCCCGGCAGGTCCCGGGGTAGGGCGGTCCTTCGGGGCCGTGGGGCGCGGTCGCCGCCGCCTCGATCTCCCGGCGGGTGCAGAAGCAGGGATAGATCAGTCCGCGCCCGTCGAGCGAGGCCAGCGCGGCGGCGTAGTCGTCCATATGGTCCGACTGGCGGCGCACCGGCTCTTCCCATTCGAGGCCGAGCCAGGCGAGGTCCTCCAGGATACCGGCCTCGAATTCCGGGCGGCAGCGGCTGCGGTCGATGTCCTCGATCCGGAGCAGGAAGCGTCCGCCGGCCCGCGCGGCCCTGTCGGCGGCGAACAGCGCGGCATAGGCGTGGCCGAGATGCAGCCGGCCGGTCGGGCTCGGGGCGAAGCGGGTAACCGTTTGCATGGAGAGGTGACAAGAACCCGGCTTTGGGCTAGCCGTCAACGCCATGCGACTCGACGGCCCCCGACACCCGCCCGCCACGGGCGCGGCGCCCGCCCGCATCGTCCTGCTGCTTCACGGCTACGGGGCGGACGGCGACGACCTGATCGGCCTGGCGCCCGCCTGGGCCCCGGCCATGCCCGACGCGCTGTTCGTGTCACCGCACGCGCCCTTTCCCTGCGAGGGCGCGCCGTTCGGCCGCCAGTGGTTCGGCATTTACGGGCGCGACGACGAGATGCGCCTCGCCGGCCTGCGAGCGGCCTCGGCGATGGTGGACGCCTTCATCGACGACCTGCTGGAGGAAACCGGCCTGCCGCCGGCCGCCCTCACGCTCGCGGGCTTCAGCCAGGGCACGATGCTGGCCCTGCACACGGGGCCCCGGCGCGCGGAGCCGCTGGCGGGCATTCTCGGCTATTCCGGCCGCTTGCTGGCCCCGGAGCTGCTGGACGGAGAAGCGTTGAGCCGGCCGCCGGTGGCGCTGGTCCACGGCGAGATGGATGATCTCGTGCCCTATTCCTCGATGGCGGAGGCCGCCGCTGCGCTGGAGCAGGCCGGCTTCACGGTCGAGACGCACGGGCGGCCGGGCCTCGGCCACGGCATCGACCCGGCCGGCATGCAGGCCGGGCTGGCGTTCTTGGCGCGGATCGCGGGGTAGGGCGGACCTACTCGAAGGCCTGGTCCCAGGACTCCGGCAGCAGCCGGTAGCCGCCATTGTCGCGGACGAGGCGCGAGAAGCCGGGAAAGTGCAGGTGCATCCCGGCGATCAACAGCCTGTCGCTCGCGGCCATGTCGAAAAGCCGCATGCGCGAGGCGGCGGCGCGCTCGGGGTCGGTGTCGAAGGCGATGGTGACCTCCGGATGCGCCACCTGGATATCGGGGACATGCACCGTGTCGCCCCAGATCAGCAGGCTGCGGTCTCCCGATGCGATCAGGTAGGCGGTGTGGCCGGGCGTATGCCCGTGGGCCGGCAGCGCCGTTACGCCGGGGAACACCTCACCGGACCCGAAGAGTCGCATGACGCTCTTGTAAGGTGCGATCTGGTCCCGGCCGGCCTGGAAATACAGCAGTTGCTCGCGCTCGGTCGCACGGCTCATCGCGGCGTCGTCCGCCCAGTGGCCGGGCTCGTTCTCATGCATGACGAGTTCGGCATTGGGGAAGAGGCGCGCGCCCGTCTCCCGGTCCGAGAGGCCGGCCGAATGGTCGGGATGCATGTGCGTCAGCAGGATGGTGTCGATGGCCGAGGGTTCGATTCCCGCCGCCTTCAGGTTGCCGCCGAGCCATCCCGCGGTCGGGCCGAGATAGGTGCCGGAGCCGGTGTCGATCAGCGCCGTGCGGCCGCCTGAATGAACGACGAAGGTATTGACCGAGGTGCGCCGCGCCGGCTGGAAGACGGCCGCCATCTCGGCCTCGCCGACCGCGGGATCGATTCCCTGGAGGACGGTGAGGTCGCCGTCGAGATAGCCGTCGCTGAGAGCGGTGACGGTGATGTCGCCGATGCGGCGGTGGTAAACGCCGGGAATCTGGCTGGTCGGTGCGGACATGGGATGGCGGCTCTTTCTCGCTGCGGGCGCTCGGATACAATCATAGCGAATGTGCGCATGAAGAGGGGATGCCCGATGGCTACGCAGACACCGCCCGACCGGGACGCGGTTCGCAAGTTCGTTCCGAAGATGATCGAGATGACCGAGAACGTCGTTTACGGCGATGTCTGGGAACGCGAAGAACTGTCGAAGCGCGACCGCAGCCTGATTACCGTGGCGACCCTGGTGGCGCTCGGCCGCGAGCGGCAGTTGAAGGGCCATGTCGGGCGGGCGCTCGACAATGGCGTGACGCCGGAGGAGCTGTCGGAGCTCATCACCCATCTGGCGCTCTATGCAGGCTGGCCGGCGGCGATGACGGCGGCGCTTGTCGCCAAGGACGTGGTCGCCGAGCGCGCCTCCAAATGAAGCCGGCAGAAGGCCCGCATGTCTGGCGGGCCGCAGACCTCGCCGCCGACCGGTCCTGGGCCTTCGATCTTGCGCCGGCGGAGATCGCCTCGCTGGAAGCGGGCCGCTTCGATCTGCCGCGCCTGTCCGAGATGAGGGCCGGGCTGGAGAGCGGGCGCGGCCTCGCGCTGGTCCGGGGCCTGCCGGTCGCGCGCTATGGAGAAGAAACGGCGGCGGCGATCTTCAGCGGCATCGGCGGGGCGCTCGGCGTCGCCGTCTCGCAGAGCTACAGGGGCGACCGGATCGGCCATGTCCGCGATATCGGCGAAGCCGGGCGCTACTACACGGTCGGCGGCGCGCTCGAAATGCACATGGACCCGGTCGATGTCGTGGGGCTCCTTTGCCTGAAGAAGGCCGTCCGGGGCGGGGAAAGCCGTGTCGCCAGTTCGGCGGCGGTGCACAACGCGGTGCTGGCGGGGCGGCCGGACCTCATGTGGTTTCTCCGCAGGGGCTTCCACTACACCAGCCGGGAGGAGGACAAGGCCGCCGGCGCGCCCCCGGTCACGCCGCACCGGGTGCCGGTCTTCGGGGACATCGACGGCCGCTTTGCCGCCTTCCTGCTGCCGATCGCGATCCGCAATGCCGAGAAGGCGGGGGCGCCGCTTTCGCCGGGGGAGCGGGAGGCGCTGGAGGCGGTCGCCCGGATCGCCGCCGGGCCCGAGCACGCCTGCGAAATGGACCTTGAACCGGGCGACATGCAGTTCCTCAACAACAGGCTCATTCTTCACGGCCGGGCCGACTACCGCGATGCGCCGGAGCCGGACCGCAAGCGCCATATGCTGCGCCTCTGGCTGATGATGCCGGACTGGCCGCCGCGTCCGGAAACCATGACCATGCATGCCCGGCACGACCGCGCCGGGGGCGGCATCGCGCCCAAATCATCCGTTGCAACCGGGGACCGTCCATGACCGAGCGCCGTATTGCGCCGCTGTCCGTCGAGGAGGCCGTCGCGCGCGGCGGCGAGGTGCGCATTCATCCCGATCTAGCGCGGCTCGAAGTCATGCGGGCGCTGCTGCACCACCCGCCGCTTGCGAAGGCGATCCAGACCTTGCTCATCATGCTGCTCTACAAGGGCCGCATCCTGGACGAGCGGCTGCGCGAGCTCCTCATCATGCGCATCGCCTGGCGGACGGCGTCCCTT
This sequence comes from Alphaproteobacteria bacterium, assembly GCA_022824105.1. GTDB lineage: Bacteria > Pseudomonadota > Alphaproteobacteria > Bin95 > Bin95 > Bin95. Next base: position 4,553 of record JAJEAZ010000500.1, on the reverse strand, counting down.
TACGAGTGGACGCAGCACTGGCGCGTCGCCCGCGACCTCGGCATGGAGGAAGCCGACATTCTGGGCGTGCGCGACTGGCGCGGCTTCGCCGGCTACGGCCGGCCCGAGCGCGCCGTGCTCGCCGCCGTGGACGAGACGCTGGATACCGGCGCCGTATCGCCCGCAACGATGACCGAATGCCTCGACCTTCTCGGCGGCCCGGCGCAGGGGATCGAGCTGCTGGCGGCCATCGGCAATTGGCGCATGTTCTCGCAATTGCTGCGCACCCTGCGCATCCCGCTGGAGGAAGGCGTGGCCGCCTGGCCGCCGGACGGCGCCGTTCCGCCCGAGCCCCGGATCGGCGTTTCGGGCGGCCTGGCGGGACGGGAAGGGGTGGACGGCGACCCCGTCCTGCCGCTGCTCCCGCCCGACGAATCCGCCGGCCGCGGGAAGGAGCTCGGCCTCGACGACGGGCAGGCGCGGCGCGCGCCCTACCGGCTGCTGCTGCAGCATCCGCCGCTTGCGAGGGCGTTGAACGGCCTGCTCTCGCGCCTTCTCTACAACGGCGTGCTGGAGGCGCGGGTGCGCGAGCTGGTCATCATGCGGACCGCCTGGCGCACCGGCTCGGCGGTGGAATGGGCGCGCCATGTGCCGTTCTGCCGGCGGATCGGCGTCAGCGATGCAGACCTGCTCGCGGTCCGGAGGCCTCTGGAGGACACGGATTTCGACGCAGCCGAGCGCGCGGCGCTCATGGCGACCGACGACACGCTGGAGACAGGCGCCGTCGGGGACGCTGCCTGGGCGGCCTGCGAGACGGCGTTCGGGACCCTGCCCGAACTCCTGGAACTCGTGGCGGCGATATCCCACTGGCGCATGTATTCGCAAATCCTGCGCAGCAGCGGTGCCCCCCATGAGGAGGGCGACACGGTCTGGGCGCCGGACGGCCGGTTTCCTTGAGGGCATGTCCGACCGAACCGTGGATTTCCATGCATGGGGTCTGTTTATCGAATTGCGCAAGATGCCAGATGCCTTTATGGTCCAGTTCTGTTCCTGGTGCGCCGCCGGAATGAGGACATGTGGGAATGACGCCGGAGTTGATCGGGATTTTTGCTGTTGGCGGGGCGGTTATCGCCGTCAATATTGCTGTATTCGCATGGCTGAAATCGGACATCGGCGAGCTTCGGCGGGATATCGCAAGCGCACGGGAACGGCTTTCCGCCGTCGAGACCAAGGTCGATCTCGCGCTCGCGACGAGGCCGCCTTTGGCTGCGGGCGAATAGCGTTCGCCTCCGGGGAGCGGCCCCCGGCGCGCAGTTCGCCGTTCTCTGAAACGGAAGGCTGACAGGCTCATGCATCCATCCCCGCTGTTCCGGCAGGCTTCGCGGGAGGCCAATCTGGCCTTTGCGGGAGAGCGCGGTTTCGGCGTCCTCGCCGTCGGCGCGGGCGACGCCGGCGGGCCCTTGCTCAGCCACATCCCGTTCCTGCTGGCGGAGGACGGCGGCGCGGTCCACGCCCATCTCGCCCGGCCGAACCCGATCCTGCAATGCCTGGCAGAAGGGGAGCGGCCGGCGGTGCTCGCCGTGGGCGGGCCGGACGGCTACATCTCGCCGGACTGGTATGAGTCCGACCCCGGCCTGGTGCCGACCTGGAACTATGTGGCGGTGCATCTGCGCGGCCGGTTGAGGCTCCGCCCGGAAGAGACGCTCCGGGGCCATCTGGATGAACTGGCGGCGCAATTCGAGGAACGGCTGTTGCCCAAGCGGCCCTGGCGGACGGTCAAGGTCCCCGAGCGCCAATTGGAAGCGCTGATGCGGGCGATCCTGCCGGTCGAGCTCGAAGTGGAAAGGGTGGACGGCACCTGGAAGCTGAACCAGAACCGGCCCGATGCGGCGCGGCTGGCGGCGGCGGGCCACATGGAGGCCAGCGGCCTTGGCATGGAAACCGCCCTGCTTGCCGGGCTGATGAGGAACCTGCCGGAGGCGGACTGACCGATGCTGCGATTCGACGGCTACAGGATATTGGTGACCGGTGGGTCGAGCGGCATCGGCAACGCCATGGCGACGGCGTTCCGCGACGCCGGCGCAGAAGTGGCGGCGACAGGCACGAGGCCGCGCGACGCCTATGAAAGCGACCTCGACGGGATCGACTTCCACACCGTCGATGTCGGCGACGAGGAGCAGCGGCGCGCGCTGGCGGCGCGGTTCGACCGGCTGGACGTGCTGGTCAACAATGCCGGCATGGTTGCCTACCGGCGGGCGGAATACGAGCCGGAGACCTTCCGCCGGGTGCTGGAGGTCAATCTTGGCGCGGGCCTGCATCTGGCGAGCCTGCTGCGCGACCGGCTTGCCGCGCGCCCCGGCTCGATCATCAACCTCTCCTCGATGACCGCCTTCTTCGGCAGCCAGGGCAACCCGGCCTACGGCGCCAGCAAGGCCGGCATCGTGCAGATGACCAAGACGCTGGCCGTGGCGTGGGGCGGCGACGGCATCCGCGTCAACGCCGTCGCGCCCGGCTATGTCCACACGCAGATGACCGACCGCTTCAAGCGCAATGAAGAGGCCGACCGGGGGATCGTTGCGCGCACGCCGCTCGGCCGCTGGGGCCTGCCGGACGACATGGCGAAGGTGGCGCTCTTCCTCGCCTCCGACCTCGCCGGCTTCGTCACCGGCCAGACGATCTCCGTGGACGGCGGCTTCGGCTGCGCTATCGGGTGAATTGAGCCAGGCTAACATTTTGTTCCGGATTTAGAGAAATATTTCGCAACTGCCCGGGAGGGTTCCCGTGGCAGTAGGGATGTCCGGGTTCCGTTCAGGCGTATCGAAGTTCGCCGATGAAGCTTTCGGAGGATCCGGTCAGGGTGTCGAGGACGTCCCGTCCCTGCTTTTGTGCCGTGGCGATGACGGTGCGCAGGACGGCGAAGTCGTCTGCGTCGCGCCGGGAGCGGAAGCTGCCGGAGATTTTCTGGCGCAGTTTCATCATGCGCAGGTCGCGCTCGGCCTCGTTGTTGGTAAACGGGACCTGCGGGTCGGCGAGGAAGCGCAGGGCGGCGTCCCGGCGGTCATGCAGGCGCAGGGCGAGATTGTGGCCCTTGCGCCGCTTCGGCTTCCCGCACCGGCCGGGCGAGCGCAGCGGCGGCAGGCTCTCATGGAACTGCATCGCCTCGACAAGCAGCCGGTCGTAGCCGCGCGCTATCCGCGCCCGCAGACGCGCCGGAACGGCGATATCCCGCTCCCGCGCGCTTCGCGCCACGCGCCGGCCCCGAAGCAGAAGCCGCTGCAGGCGCCGCGCCCAGTCCTCCTTGTCGAACTCCACAAGCGCCTGCAACTCCCGCAGGTGATGCGCGTTGCAAAGCGCATGCTCCACCCCCGGCATCGGCCAGTAGCATTGCCAGTGGTCATGCACCGTTATCCCCGACACACCCTCGGGCACGGCCCCGCGCCGCTCGCTCACCCGGTAGGCCGCAAGCTGCGGCGTGCTCTTCACATGAAGCCAATGCGTGCGACCGCCGACCCGAAGCCCGGTCTCGTCCAGATGCTTCACACGCGCCCCGACCGCCGCAAGCACCTCTATATGCTCGCCAGCCCCCCGCAGACGATCCGCAGCACGACGGCTCATCGACCCCAGCACCGCCGGCGACACACGCGCCCCGAACACCACTGACAGAACCTCCGACAGACGACGCTCCGGAAGGAACTGCGCATGGCGAAGCCACACCGCAACACCCGCAAGACGAGGGCCATACTGCACCGGAGCCGACACCCCCTCGGGGAACCCCGCCCGCGTCACAACCCCGCAACGCGCGCAGCGGCACGCATGGCCGCGATGCTCCGTCACTTCCAGAGGACGGGGCTCCGGAAGGTCGAACACCTGGCGCGCAACCGGCACCCCCGCAAAGGCCGATCCAGACAACGACGCCCCGCAGCCCCGGCATACCTCCGGAACATGCTCCTCCACCCGGTCCGCGCTCGACACCCGGCACAGCGTCTGGCCCTCGTGGCCCGGCTGACCACCCGGCTTGCGACCCGTCTTGCCGCGAAGGCTCTGCGTCCGACGCTCCGACGACGGCTTCTGCAACCCGTCGCTCGACGGAGGCTTGCCGCTGTTCCGGCTGTTCAGACCCAGACGGCGCTCCAACGCCCCGATCCGGTCACGAAGCCACGCGTTCTCCAACTCAAGACGCGCAATCTTCTCACCGGAACTCTCGGACCCGGACACCCTCAACGGGTCAAACGGTTCGGAACGGCTCATACAAAGCTTGACTCATTTTTCGATTCTGACGTCAACCCTCCTGGGCAGTTACGTCAGGGGAATCGCTTTTGAAGATTATCTGTTAGGAGTTTGCGTTTTCGATTCACACTGCCGGCTCGATATCTGGTGAGTGGGGGTGTGTCGTGGAGGAGTTTTCGTCTGTATTCGAAGGGGTCACGGATCCTCGTCGCAGCAATGCGACGCGCCATTCGCTGCACGAGATGCTGATGATCGCGTTGCTTTCGACCTTGTGCGGCGGGGAGGGATGCGCGGACATGGAGCGTTTCGGGCGTGCCAAGGAGGGGTTTCTGCGCCGTTTCATGGTG
>JAJEAZ010000307.1 GCA_022824105.1 Alphaproteobacteria bacterium | reverse complement strand
GTCGCTTTGCCTCAGCATGTCCAGAACGGGGCGCAACACCCATCGGGCAAACACGGAAACGAGCAGGAGGCAAACCGCGAATACGACAGCGGCGATACCGAGAACCGTGATCGTCGCGCGCTCCAGCAACGGGGCGCTGTGTCGGACTTCGCTCTCCAGCAGGACGCCGCCGACGACCTTCCCGAAGTTATTGATAAGGGGACTGCCTACGGTCACGGCCCTCTTATCGGCCTCGATCCAGCGTCCGGTCCGGTCGCCGATTTCCAACGTCGTGCCGAGATCCGTCTGGTCGGTGGAGAACACGACCCGGCCATCGGCTCCGAAGACCAGCAGGCGGTCGATATCGGGGTCGGCGGCCTGGGTCCGGTCGAGTATGGCGGCAATCTCCGGAATGGTCTCCAGCCGGAGACCCAGATCCGTCCGGACAGTAATTGTGTGGGCGATCTCATCGACGGTGAAGCCGAAATGAGATGTCTTGACCGTCCTGAGTTCGCGGTCGAACGTGTCCAGCGCGGCATAAACGACGAGCGCAAGCGAAAGGGCGACACCGGCAAGAAGCGCCAATCCCAACTTGATCCGAAGTCTCATGATCGCCGGCCTGCTTCGCCACCATTGACTCGATCAATCTTAGCCCGTGCCGCCATTGCCGCGCCAGCGCCTCGCCTCATGGGGCTATAATTCCCTGCCCAGTTCCGCATCCCAACACGCGCCGATCCCGCGCTCTCGCAATTCGTGGCGCGCAATCTCGTTCTTGGTCATTGTACGCGGGAACTCATCCACGAACTCGATATAGCGCGGCGCCTTGAAATAGGCGATTCGTTCGCGGCACCAATGGACGAGCGCTTGCGGGTCCACCGGGGCGGAGACCTGCACATAGGCCTTGATGTCCTCTTCTCCGAGGTCGGAGGGCACGCCTACACAGGCGCAGTCGACGACGGCGTCGTGGGCGGTAATCGCCTTCTCGACCTCGAAGGCCGAAACATTCTCGCCGCGCCGGCGGATCCAGTGGGCCTCGCGGCCGACAAAGTGGACATAGCCGTCCTCGTCGAGATAGCCGAGGTCGCCCGAGTGGTACCAGAGATTGCGCCAGGCTGAGAGGGTTGCTTCGGGCTTGTTGATGTATTCGATCATGTAGGTGTTCGGCACCCGCGGACGCAGCAGGAGCTGCCCGGTCGCGCCTGCCGGCACCGGGTTGTCGTCCGCATCGACGACCAGAAGCTCCGTCCATCCGTGCGGCCGGCCGCACGTGCCGATCTTGCGGTCGTGCAGCCGTTCGGAGCAGATCAGCACGCCCATCTCCGTCATCGCATACACCTCGAGCATGGGAATCCCGAACCGGGCCTCGAATTCCTCCCGCAGCTCGCGCCGGACCTGGCCGGACGCGATGCCAACCCCGACCTTGACCCGGTGCGAGCGGTCGAGCCCGCTTTCCGGGCGGCGCAGCAGCACGGACATCATCGTGCCGAGCGGGTCGATGATCGTGGCCCCGTGGCGATGCACCGTTTCCCAGTAGCGCGAGGCGCTGAACCATTTGTGCATCACGCCTGTCATGCCCGTGTAGAGCGGCCCGGTGACGCCGAATTGCTGGCCGCCGATATGGAAGAAATGCGAGTTGGCGAAATGCACGTCTTCCGGCCCCGCCTCGGCGATCTCCGCATAACGAATAGCCGCCGCGATGTAATAGAGGTGGGAGACGAGTACGCCTTTCGGCATGGAGGTGCTGCCGCCGGTATAGACGATCGCAACAGGATCCGTCGGCCCGACCTGGGCCTCCGGCAACGCCTCGGAACCTGTCAGCAGTTCCTCCCAGGCGGCGTAGCCAGCGCGCGGCGCGCCGTGGACCATCACTTCCGGGGGCGAGGCGAAGCGGTCCGCCGCCGCTTCGCAGACATCCATCAGTTCGTCGTCGGCGACCAGCAGTTTCGCGCCGGTGTCGTTCAGGCTGTAGGCGAGGTCGTCACGGGCCAGCGACACGTTCAGCGCTGCATAGACGGCGCCGATCTTGGCGCAGGCGAACCAGATGATCTCCTGCGCCAGGGAGTTGTACATGAAGGTCGCGACGACATCGCCTTTGGTCAGGCCGCGTTCCAGAAGCGCATTGGCGACGCGGTTGGAGAGCCGGTCGGCATCCGCATAGGTCAGTGTCTCGTCCCGGCAGATCAGCAACGGTTTGTCGCCCAGCGAAGCCCGCATCGTCACCAGGTCGCGCAGCGTGGTCGCATGCGGCGTTTCGCCCATGATGCGGATCATCTCTTGCCTCCTCGGTCGAGCATGGGTGCGGAATTGCGAAAGGCCGGGCGCCTGCCGTCCACACGCCAGGGCGCGGCTACCAGAAACTCCCTGCCCGTTACCGGGTGCTGCGCCTCGATCCAGCCGGAGCAACCCGCGAAGGCGGGGGAGTCGTCGCTTTCGTCCAGTTCGACGACGGGAACGGTCATCGACGAAGGCGAGCCTGCCGTAGGCAGCGCAGCCAGCGCGGCCGCCGCTTCGATCTGCGAGAGGTCGAGCGCCCGCCCTCGCCCGTCCCGGTCGCGGGCCACCAACGCGGCCAGCGCGGCCAAGGCCCCGAAACAGGCGGCGTTCGGGTCGCTGATCGAGAAGGTGGGCGAGCCTATGAACGCGCCGGCATCGTCCCGGATGAGTATTTCGGCGCCGGCGAGAGCACTCAGCACCAGCCCGTAGGAACGCAGCCGCTCCACGGACGAGCCTTTGCCCGGCCCGCTCATCGACAGGCTCACCAGCCCCGGATTCGCGCGCGCCAGCACGTCGCGTCCGAGGCCCATGCGGTCCATCGTCCCGACGGTGAAATTCTCGATCAGCAGGTCAGCCCGGCTCACCAGCTCAAGCAGCCGCGCCCTGCCCTCCTCCGACTTGAGATTGAGCGAAAGTCCGGTCTTGTTGCGGTTCAGGCTGTGGAAATAGAGGGAGCTCTCAAGCCGCACATGCTCGTCCATCTGGCCCCGGAGATGCTCCAGACCCCGTGTGCGGTAGAGATCGAATCGGTCGGGAGACTCGACCTTGACGACCTCCGCGCCGAGATCGGCGAGAAGCTGGCCGACCATCGGTCCCGACCAGATCCAGCAAAGCTCGACGCAGACCAGTCCTTCCAGCGGTCCCGCCTTCCCGCCTCGTTCCCGGTGGTCCGCAGTGCTTCCGCGACCCGTAGGCTCAGCCAGAAACGGCATCGCCGGTTCCTCGAAGCCGGGCCGGAACACCCCTCGCTCCAGCGCATCGCCATAGCTGTAGACGGGAGCGATCACCGCGCCTTCCTCCAGGCCGCGTGCGAGCAAGTCGTCGCGCGCCTTGTCCGCCAGCGTTTCCTCCAGCAGCGCATCCGCCTCGGCGCTGTCCCTTGCCAGCGCGAACGGGTTGTCGAAGCCGGGTCGGCGCGCCCATTCCGGGTCGCCGAGCGCCGTCGCGATTCGCCGCCAGTCCCGCCGCGAACGCCCGAGCAGCGCGACATGGCCGTCCCGGCAAGCGAAAAAGCCCATCGGAAAGATGAGGCCGTGCTCGACGCAGATCCGCCCGTTGCGCTTCCACAGCCGGCGGCGTTCCTTCGGCGTGCCGGAGTTCTGGAGCGCAAAGGCGCGCATGATGTCCGCTGCGGACGCATCGTATTCCGGCGCGCTGCCGTCCGTTCCGCGCCAGGCTTCGGCGAGCGCCAGCATCGCCCCGACGAGCCCGCACCATTTCTCCGGCATGTCCGCCGGCAGCGGCAGGCCCGGGCCACCGCCATGCCCGATGACAGCAGCGGGCCCGGCGACCGCAGAGGCGTCCGCGCCGCTGCCTTCCATGCCGACCTGGAAATCCCAGAGACGGATCGGCGGACCTCCCGGCGCCGCTGCGGCTCCGGCCAGCTCAAGCCACATGTACGCATAGGCGGGCGCACGGCCCTTCCCCTCGAACGAGGCCGGGACAGTCCCTACCGGCAGCCGGCGCATCGCCTTCATGCGAGCGGCAGGGGCACCGGCCCCTTTCGGCGCGAGGGCAACGCCACGGTTGCCGTCCCGAAAGCGGAGACGGCGTCCGCCTGGTTCCGCGCCTCGACATCAAGGTCGGCAAACATGGCGCCGCCGGTTTCCCGCTTGCCGGTCACCCTGCCCCGCCACCAGATCGTGTCGCCGACGAGGTTGGGCCGGCGCACCGACACATTCAGCCGGTGCAGGAAGCCGTGGTCGCCGACCCAGTCGGTCAGCATGTGCTGCGCCCAGGCGATGCGCTGCGGCCCGACATCGTAGGCTCCGCCCATGCCGACATCGCGGCCCGTCGCGGCTTCGAGATGGCCTCGCCCCGCCGCGTCCTTGGCGCCCGTCTCCGGGTTGATGTGGTAGTCGTCATGGCGGCGCCGGTAGCGCACGGCGTCCCCATGCGCGCCGCCATAGGGCATGGCCCCCTGCGTCGCCGAATACCATGCCACGATATCGGTGATGGTGAGCGGCCCCTTGACGACCGGGGGAACCGCATCGCCGACACTGATATCCTCCCAGAAGAGCGGCTCCGGTCCGCGCCGCTGCTCGGCCAGAATTTCCCGCTCGATCCCTTCAAGTTCCCCCGCCGTGTAGCGGTGCGCCCCGGCGCCTGCGACTTCACCGCCCCGCTCCGCCTTCAATTGCTCGCCGCGCGGCGTCCGGGCTACCTGCCCGACCGCCTTGGCGATCTGCCGACCGTTGCTGTCGCGATAGCCTATCTCGCCTGTCTGCAACACCCATCGGGCGAAACGCCGGCCGGATTTCACTTCCTGGCGCACCAGCCGCGCCTCGACCTCGAAGCGCGTGTCGAGGCGGATACGGTCGAACCAGGTGAAGTCCGTCCCCGCATAGATCCACTGCACGCCGGAGAGCTTGGGCGCCACGATGGTCATGTCCACGGCGTAGAGGATGCAGGGCGGCGCCACGATGCCGCCGGCGGGCGACGCCCGGGCATGGTCCTCATCCAGCCAGAGCGGATTATCGTCGCCCACGCCCCAGGCGAAATGCCGGATGGCGTCGCGCGTTGCGGTCTCGATCCATTGCAGCCGGGACCGGCGCAGGGGTTGTCCGATCAGCGCGGCCGCTTCCGCCAGCCGCTCTTCGGTAATCTCCCCCCAGGCCACCGCGTCTTACTCGGCGGCGCGGAGCGGCGCGGCCCCCGTTTCCATCCGCTTCAGTTCCGGCAGCACCTCGGCGGCGAAGAGCCGCAGCATGTCGAGCGTCCGCTCCACCCCGTAATAAGGCGGATAGTGAATCATCAGCGAGGTCGTGCCGACATCGCGGAAGGCCTCGATCTTGCGCAGCACCGTGTCCGGCGAGCCGTGCAGGATCGTGTCCTTCACAAGATGCTCGTAGGCGAACTGGCTCTCGTCCGCCTTCTCGGTCACGTCGCCCAGATAGCGACCGACCGCGCCGCTCAGGAAGGTCTTCATGTGGTGGGTGATGCCAGCCTCGCTCTCTTCGCGGGCTTTGGCGTCGGTCGGCGCCACATAGGTCATGCGGACCACGTCCACCTCGCCGAAGGCCGGGTTGGCGTTGAGCGGGGCCGGCGCTTCGCCCATATGCTCGCGATAGACCGCGATGTGTTCGCCGATGGTGGCGGCCGAAGGCAGCGAGGACTGCATGAGGCCGAAACCGTTCCGCGCCGCCATGCGGATCGAGCCCTCCGTGCCGGCCCCCATGTAGAACGGCGGGTGGGGCTGCTGCACCGGCTGCGGGAAGACCTCGTAGATGTCGTCCATCTCGATCCTGAAATACTTGCCGTCGGCATTCACCCGCTTCTTGTGGAAGCCGTCGAGAATGAGCGGAATCGCTTCCGCCTGGATTTCGCGGCGCTCCTCATAGCTGATGCCGAGGCCCTCGAACTCATAGGGCCGGTAGCCCGATCCGAGGCCGAGCTGGAAGCGCCCGTTGCTCAGGATATCGACGAAGGCCGCATTCTCGACAATGCGCATGGGATGGTGCAGCGGTACGACCATGACGGCGGCGCCGAGCTGGATTCTCGTCGTCTTCGCAGCCAGATAGGAGAGATAGCTGAACGGGTCCGGCAGGATGCCGTACTTGTTGGAAAAGTGGTGCTCGGCGATCCATACGCTGTCGAAGCCCAGCTCTTCCGCCTCCAGGATTTCCCGGGTGGTGCGTTCGTGAATGGCCTGGTGCGGATAGGGCTCGGACTTCGGGTCCGGGTGCGAGGTGAAGAGAATGCCGACCTTCATGGAAGACGCGCCTTTCGTGATCCGGCTTGTTCGCGAAGCCCTACCCTAGCAGGATGGCGCGGCTGCTGCACGGGGCCGGCGCAAGCCCGGCCCGGCCTGCCGGATGGGTGGCAGAGCGGTTGAATGCACCGGTCTTGAAAACCGGCGTGGGCGCAAGTCCACCGTGGGTTCGAATCCCACCCCATCCGCCAGCAGGGGTCGGGAATCCGTCCTGGCGGATCGCCGGCGCAAGCGCCTCCAGCACAAAGGCCGGACGCGCGCCGGCAAGCACGGTGGAGCTTTCGAGTTTCACCGGGCCGTCCGGCGCCTGCAGGTCCAGCATGACCGTCTCACGCACATTGCCCGATATGTCGATGCGCCGGTGATGCAGACGGGTCTGCCGCTCGTGCTGGCGCCTGTAGCGTCGGGGTCGGACGGAAATGCGCTTGAGCATTCGCGTTTATCTTGTATTGTCTCCGGGCGTTGCCAAGTCGTGTTTGCTGACTCGTTTGTCCGCAGAAGCGGACAACCAGACTTCCTTCTCGACATTGTGAACGTCTTCGAGGAGTGGCGTATGCAGCGCTGCCCCGCCCCAATTTCGCGAAAGGAAGCGATCATGACTACCGGTACTGTCAAATGGTTCAACCCCACCAAGGGCTATGGCTTCATTGCGCCCGAGGATGGCTCCACGGACGTATTCGTCCATATCAGCGCCGTCGAGAGGGCCGGCCTTTCCACGCTGAACGAGGGCAGCAGGCTGTCTTTCGAAGTCGTCGCGGGACGGAACGGCAAGATGTCCGCCGAACAGCTCTCGCTCGCCGACTAGCATCCTGCCGGGGCGGCCGCGGCCGCCCCGGACCCCGACCCGTCCAGCAGAAAGAGCCGAATGGCCCGGAGACCGAA
>JAJEAZ010000211.1 GCA_022824105.1 Alphaproteobacteria bacterium | reverse complement strand
CACCACGCCCGCGACCGCGCCCTCGGCGGAGAAGCGCGCAAAGCCGGTATGGCTCTGGAGCGCCAGCACCATGCCGCTGAACAGCGTCGTCAGCGCCACCACCGGCAGCGAATAGTAGCCGATATCCACCATCTGCCGCAGCAGCACGCGCGGATAGAAGGGCGGGCGGACGATATGGGTAACGGCCGACAGCGCGAACAGCACCAGCCGGCCGATGGCCTCCAGCAGGGCGAGGAAGGCCCGCCCGATGGCGGCGAGAGGGTTCAAGCGCCCGGTTCCCCGCCGCCCGTCCAGGAGCGGGCGTAGCGCGCGCCGAGCGACGTCAGGACTTCGTAGCCGATGGTGCCGGCGGCGTCGGCGAGTGTGTCGGCGTCCATGTCCCCGCCGATCAGCACGGCCCAGTCTCCCGGCTTCACGGACCCCGGCGGCAGGCCGCTCACGTCCACTACGATCGAATCCATCGACACGCGCCCGATCAACGGCGCCCTCCGGCCGTGCAGCGACGCCGCGGCCCCGGGGCTTGCGGCGCGTAGATAGCCGTCCGCATAGCCGGCGGCAACCGTGGCCAGCCGCTGGCCGGGGCGGACTTCGGCCGTGGCGCCATAGCCGACGGTGAGCGGCCGGTCCACCTCGCGGACCTGCAGCACCCGGGCCTCCAGGCGGATGACGGGTTGCATCGGATTGGCCTCCCCCGGCGTGGGGTTGAGGCCGTAGAGCGCCATGCCCGGCCGGGCGAGGTCGAACCGGCAGCCGGGGCCGAGGAAGATGCCGGACGAGTTGGCGAGGCTCGCCGGCGCGTCGAACCGGGGGGCGAGTTCAGCGAACAGGCGGCGCTGGGCCTCGTTCAGCTTGTGGTCCGGCTCGTCGGCGCAGGCGAGGTGGCTCATCACCAGCCGGAAGCGCCGCCGCTCCAGGGCCGCGGCGTCGGAGGGGTCGAGGCCGAGGCGCGTCATGCCGGTGTCGATATGCAGCACGGCGTCCTCGTCCGGCCAGGCGGCGAGGTCGCCCGCATGGTTCAGCACCGGCAGCAGGCGGTATTCGCGATAGACCGGCTGGAAGCCCTCCACCGGCGCGCTCAGCACGGCGATCTCGGCGTCGGGCAGCAGGGCGCGGAGCGCCGTCCCCTCGTCCAGCCCGGCCACGAAGAAGGTGCGGCAGCCGGCCCGGCGGAGCGCGGGCGCCACCCGGTCCATGCCGAGCCCGTAGGCATCCGCCTTGACGACGCCCGCCGACGGCGCCAGCGCGTTCAGCTTGCGCCAATTGCCGACGACCGCGTCGAGGTCGATCCTGAGCCGCCCCGGCGGCGCCAGCATTCCGTCTGCCGGGGTTTCAGACCGGAACGTCGCCATCGCGCATCGTTTCGAGGTCGGCGAAGCGGGTGAAGCGCCCCTCGAAGAAGAGTTCGATCTTGCCGGTCGGCCCGTGCCGCTGCTTGGCGACGATGACGTCGGCCAGATTGTGAACGCGCTCCATCTTCTCCTGCCATTCCCGGTGCTTGTCGCTGTTCAGGTCCTCGGGCTCCTGGCGTTCGAGATAGTATTCCTCGCGGTAGATGAACATCACCACGTCGGCATCCTGCTCGATGGAGCCGGATTCGCGCAGGTCCGCAAGGTGCGGGCGCTTGTCCTCCCTTTGCTCCACCGCGCGGGAGAGCTGGGACAGCGCCAGAATCGGCAGGTTCAGCTCCTTGGCAACGGTCTTGAGGCCGCGGGTGATTTCCGAGACCTCCTGCACGCGGTTTTCCGGGCGGCGCCCGGCGCCCGGCTGCATGAGCTGGATATAGTCCACCACGATCATGTCGAGCCGGCCGTGGCTGCGCAGCAGGCGCCGGGCGCGGGTGCGAAGCTGGGAGACGCTGATCGCCGGCGTGTCGTCGATATAGAGCTTGAGGTTTTCGAGCGTCTTGCTGGCCTCGACCACGTCCTGGAACTGGTTGTGGCTGATGCGCCCGCGCCGGATTTCGTCCGAGGAAACCTTGGCCTGCTCGCCGAGGATGCGCATGGCCAGCTGCTCGGCCGACATTTCCAGCGAGAAGAACGCCACCGTATAGCCGTCGACCTCCCGCAGGACGCCGTCCTCGTCCTCTTCGCGGACGCGCGCTTGCGCGGCGCTGAAGGCGATATTGGTCGCAAGCGCCGTCTTGCCCATGCCCGGCCGCCCCGCCAGCACGACGAGGTCGGAGCGCTGCAGGCCGCCCAGCTTCCGGTCCAGGTCCCGGAAGCCGGTCGTGACCCCGACGAACTCGCCTTCGTTCTGGAAGGCCTCCTCGGCCATGTTGAGGGCGGAGGCGAGCGTGTCCGTGAACGGCCGGAACCCCGTCTGCTCCGCCCCGGTCGTGGCGAGCTCGAACAGCCGGTGCTCGGCCTTCTCGATCCGGCCGGCGGCGGTGAGTTCGAGGTCGCTGTCATAGGCGTCGTTGACGACGTCGCCGCCGATGGAAATGAGCGCGCGGCGCAGATGCAGTTCGTAGATCTGCCGCCCGAAGGCGACCGCGTCGATGACGCCGATGGCGCTGGCCGCCAGTTCGGCCAGGTAGCGCGGCCCGCCGACATCGGCCAGCCGGTCCTGCTGCTGGAAATGGTCCCTGAGGGTCGCCGGGCTCGCCTGGCCGCCGCGCTCCGTCACGCGCCGGATGGCGTCGTAGATGCGCCGGTGGCTCGGATCGAAGAAATGGTCGGCTTCCAGGAAATCGCCGACCTGCTCGAAGACGCGGTTGTCCACCAGGATTGCGCCCAGCAGCACCATCTCGATCTCGAGATTGGCGGGAAGCTGGCGGTATACGGGGTCGTCGTCCGGCGGGGCCTCGAAGGGCGGCTCTTCGGCGAACCAGGGATCGGCTTGTGCTGTCATGGGAGGGCCATTAGACCGGGTTGGCGTTCCGGAGTCCTGTGGACCGATTTTAATGACGGGGATAACCGCTGCCATGCACCGGCTGATCGCGCTTGAAGGCGCCACGAATTTCCGCGACCTCGGCGGCTACGAGGCCCTTGACGGCCGCCGGGTGCGCTGGCGCCGGCTGTTCCGGGCCGACGGACTCCATGCGCTGACGCCAACGGACCGCCGGACGCTTGCCGGGCTCGGAATCGAGCAGGCGCTGGACCTCCGCTACGGGCCGGAGCGCGCGGGCGAGCCCGCCCGCCTGCCCGAATCGGTGGCGAGCGTGCATATCGGGCTGGCCGACAAGCCGGCGAAGTCGCTGCTGGAGACGCTGAATGTGGGCGGCGTGCCCTCGGCCGAGGTCGCGCGGACGTGGCTCAGGGAGAGCTATGCCGGCTACCCGGACAAATATGCGCCCGCCTGCCGGGCGATCCT
>JAJEAZ010000582.1 GCA_022824105.1 Alphaproteobacteria bacterium | reverse complement strand
ATCCCGGCGGGGCGAAGCTGGTGCAGCTTCCTGCGGTGCGCGCCGTGGACCGCTATTTCAAGCAGCTGGCGGACGAGCGGGACCGGCCCATCGACGACGCCTGGCGCGGCAGGCGAAAGGCGGCGCTGTTCGAGGCCTATGAGAAAGCGCGGCCGGATGTGCTGGTTACGGAGCTCTTCCCCTTCGGCCGGCGGCAATTGCGGTTCGAGCTGGAGCCGCTGCTGGCGCGGGCGAAGGCCGACGGCTGCGCGGTCGTGTCCTCGGTGCGCGACATTCTGGTCGAGCCGGACAAGCCCGAGCGCATCGGCGAGATGCTGGAGCGGGTGAAGCGCTGGTACGATCTGGTGCTGGTCCACGGCGACCCGGCCTTCGTGCCGTTCGATGTGACCTTTCCGGGCCTTGAGGAGATCGCGCCGCTCGTGCGCTATACCGGCTACACAGTGGACAGGGCGGAGGCTCCGCCCTGCGGCGACGGGGAAGGCGAGGTTCTGGTTTCCGCCGGCGGCGGGGCGGTGGGCGAGCCGCTGCTGCGCGCCGCGCTCGCCGCCCGCCCGCTCTCGGCCGCCCGCGACCGCCGCTGGCGCTTCCTCGTCGGCGAGGGGCTGCCGGACGCCGTGTTTTCGGACCTCGCGCGCGCCGCGCCTTCCGGCGTCATCGTCGAGCGCGCCCGGCCCGATTTCCAGGCATTGCTCGGCCGCGCGCATCTCTCGGTCTCGCAGGGCGGCTACAACACGGTCATGGAAGTGCTCGCCGCCGGACTCCGCGCCGTGGTCGCGCCCTATGCGGGCGGGCATGAGAGCGAACAGACGCTTCGCGCGGGCGCGCTTGCCGAACGCGGCGCCCTGCAGGTCGTCGCCGAGAACAGGCTGTCGCCGGAGAGCCTCGCTGCGGCCATAGACCGGGCGCTCGCCGGCCCGCCGCTCTCCGCCGCCGGCATCGACCTGGGCGGCATCCCGGCGACCGTCCGGCTGTTGCAGGGCCTCGATGGCCGCTGACCCCTGGCAGGCGCTGGCCGACGAACTCGACCTCTGGCCCGAGCCCGCCGACTTCTGGTGGCGCGATGACGATGCGCAGGCCTGGACGCCCGCGCTGGAACGGCTGATCGAGGCGCTCGACGGCGTTCCTTTCGCGCTTGCGGTTGTGCCGGCAGAGGCAGCCGCCGACCTGCCGGGTTCGATCCTCCAGCATGGATGGCGGCATCTGAACCATGCAGGACCGGGGGAAAAGAAGGCGGAGTTCGGCGCGCACAGAGCGCAGGAGACGATGCTGGCCGAGCTGGAGGCCGGTCGGGAGCGGCTGCACGCGCTTTACGGCCGGCGCTTCCTGCCGGTTCTCGCGCCGCCCTGGAACCGGATCGACCCGGCGCTGGCGGCGCGGCTGCCGGAGGCGGGCTGGCGGGGCCTCTCCGTCTTCCGTCCGCGCCGGGGCCCGTTCGAGACCAACGCCCATGTCGATCCGGTCGCATGGCGCACGCATCGGGGCTTTCGCGGCGAGACGGAGGTGCTGGGCGACATCGCCGCCCATCTGCGCGCCCGGCGCGAGGGCCGCGCGGACCCTCACGAGGCGACCGGCATCCTCTCGCACCATCCGGTCGCCGACGAAGCCAGCCTCGCCTTCTTCCGCGAGCTGGCCCGATTCATCGCCGTTCACCCCCGCGCCCGCTGGCGGGACCCCGCAACGCTCTGGCGGGGGTGAACGGCGCCCGACTGCAAATGCCCGGGCAAGATTTGCAGTCCTGCGCCGAACCGCTATATGTCTTTCCTGCACCTTCGCCCGCTGACGATGTGCGGTTTGTCGGGCCGGACGGGCGCGATACCCGACGGAGCCTTTCCCATGCAATTGACACGTTTCAGCGACTATTCCCTGAGGGCTCTCATCTATCTGGGACTCAACCGCCACCGGCGTTGCACCATCAGGGAAATTGCCGACGCCTACGGCATCTCCCAGAACCATCTGGTGAAGCTGGTCCATCATCTGGGCCGGAACGGTTTCGTTGCGACGACCCGGGGAAAGAACGGCGGCCTTGAGCTCGCAAGGCCGGCGAGCGAAATCAATCTGGGCGAGGTTTTCCGGGCGACCGAGGGGAATTTCAACCTGGTCGAGTGCTTTGCGGAAACGAACACCTGCCCGATCGCGGGGCCCTGCGTGTTGAGCCGGGTTCTGGACGAGGCGCTGCAGGCCTTCATGGAGGTTCTCGACCGCCATACGCTCGAAGACCTCCTGGCCCCGTCGCATGCGCTGAACCGCATCTTCGCGGCCGGGCAGGCGAACGTCATTCCGGCGTGAAGACTCTGCCGGCCGCTACAGGTCCCGGACCACGCGGAAGCCGAAATTGCCGGGCATGGGCCTGATCGAGCAGCCGCCGCTTCCGATGTCGCGCACGAAGATCGGCATGAAGCTCCGGTGCTCGCCCCGCCGCCGGAGCCGCCTATGCCGGAATTGGTCCCGGGGCCTGGACCTGCGCCATCAGGTCGTCGTCCCACTCCCCTTCCACGACGACATGGGCGAGCGCCCCCAGCTGCACGGCCTCGATGAGGTTGTGCGAGAGGTACACATACACGCCCGGCTGCCGGAAGTTGTAGAGCGCAGCGCCCGCCGAGCCGCCCCGGATGAACCAGGTCTCGAGGCCTTCCATCGGCGGATCGATGAACGAGCCCTCCTCCCAGACATAGTCGCCGTGGCCGCCGATGAGGTGCGGCCGCGAATCGCGGTTGGCCTGGGAATGGAAGAACAGCACCGACTCGCCGACCGCGGCCGTCAGCGCATTGTCGCCGGTGAGCGCGCCGACCTTGCCGTTCATCACGACATGGGTGGGCGTGAGCGTGCGCATCACGTCCAGTACGTCGGCCATCGCGTCGCTGTGCGACTCATATTGCATGTAGTCGCCGTCGGCGTTCCGCGGCACGTAGAAGTCCTGCTCGCCGACATAATAGACCTTGTCATAGCGGACAGGATTGCCGTTGCGGTCCTTCAGCCCGTCCCTCGGCAGCACCATGACCGCGCCGTTCATGCCGGAAACCACATGGTAGGGAATCATGATCCCGCCCGGCGCGCAGTGGTAGATGAAGGTGCCGGCCTTGATCGCCTTCCAGCGCAGCACGACCTGCTCGCCCGGCTGCACGAGCGTAAGCCCGCCGCCGCCAAGCGCGCCCGTGGAGGCGTGGAAGTCGATATTGTGCTCCATGACGTTGGTCGAAGGGTTTTTCAGCGTGAGCTCGATATAGTCGCCCTCATGGCAGACCATCAGCGGGCCCGGGATGGAACCGTTGAACGAAAGGGCGTTCAACACGGTTCCGTCGTCGTCGATCTCCCGCTTTTCCTCGTGGACGACCAGTTCCACCTCGATGATCTTCGGGCCTCCGCTGGCCACCTGCTCATGCGCGGGCGCGAAGGGAGGTGCCACGAGTTCCTGCTTGACCCGGGGCAGGCTGTCGAGGTCGGCCTTGACCGCGGCGCTGCCGGTGGAGGCCTTCACGATGGGGCTCATGGCGGACATGGCGCCCAGTGTGCCGCCGGCGGTCAGGACCTGGCGTCTGTTCAGCTGTAGCATGGCTCGCGTCTCCTATCTGCTGTTGCCCGGCAGCCCGGTTTCGATGCGCCCAAACGCGGATCGAGCCTGCAGGCGGCGCATACGCGATCCGCAGATGGAGGATATAAGATGTATTTTGAATAAATGTTATGGGGCGTCAAGCCGGAACCGGCGCTCGTCCAAAGGCGGAATTGCGGCGGCGGGCCAAATCGCGCAGACTCGAAAAGGTCCGGGACAGAAGGGGGCCGCGCGATCTCGATGACGGCGGAAACAGCCGCGCCCGGCGGAGGCGTGGCGCTGGCTTACCCGGTCCGCTCGCTCTGGCCGGACTATACGCGCGCGGGCATCGGGCTGGCGATTGCGCTGCTGCCCATGCCGTGGGTGCCGCCCGGCAGTTTCGGCAATTGGCTGCTGGGCTTGCTGGCGCTGCTGTTCGGCGGGTTCGCCGCGATGACCTGGGTGAAGCACCGCTCGACCGTGCAGATGAACCCCGCGGGCATACGGATTCTCGGACCCCTCGGCCGCAAAATCTCCTGGGACGCGCTCGACCGGCTGGCGCTGCGCTTCTACTCGACGCGCAAGGAGCGCGGCCATGGCTGGATGCAGTTGAAGCTATCCGGCGGCGGGGCGTCGATTACCATCGATTCGAACCTCGACCGCTTTAACCTCGTGGCCGCGCGGGCGGCGCGGGCGGCGGCCGAAAACGCACTCTCGCTCGACCCGACGACGCTCGCCAACCTGGAGGCGCTCGGTGTCTGGCCGGTCGAACTCGAGGCGGGCGGTGAGCACGCGCGCTAGGGGAGTTGCGCATTGAACGCGCTGTTGGAAATCGACAATCTCGCGGTCGATTTCAACACGCCGGGCGGGGCGGTCAGGGCCGTGGACGGCGTGTCCTTCTCCATCCCGCACGGCCGGACGGTCGCCCTGGTCGGGGAATCGGGGTCCGGCAAGTCGGTGACCGCGCAGGCGGTCATGGGCATCCTGCCGCGCGCCGCTACCATCCGCTCGGGCGCGATCCGCCTCCGGCGCGAAGGCCTGCCGGAGGTCGATATCGCCGCGCTCGACCCGGACGGCCGCCAGATGCGCCGGCTGCGCGGCGGCGCGGTCTCGATCATCTTCCAGGAGCCGATGACCTCGCTCTCGCCGCTGCATACCGTGGGCGACCAGGTCTCCGAGGCGCTCCGGCTGCACAGCGGAACGACCGCGAAGCGGCTGCGCGCCGAGACGGCCGACATGCTGCGCCTGGTCGGCTTCCCGGACCCGGAGCGCGCGCTCGACACCTATCCCTTCGAACTCTCGGGCGGCCTGCGCCAGCGGGCGATGATCGCCATGGCGCTGATCTGCCGCCCGGCGCTGCTGATCGCGGACGAGCCGACCACCGCGCTCGATGTGACCGTCCAGGCGCAGATCCTGAAACTCGTCAAGGACCTCCAGCGCGAGCTCGGCATGGCGGTGCTGATGATTACCCACGACCTCGGCGTCGTCGCCAACATGGCCGACGAACTGGTGGTGATGTATCACGGCCGCATTGTCGAGGCGGGCAGCGCCGAGGACGTGTTCCGGCGCGCCGGGCACCCCTATCTGAAGGCGCTGCTGCGCGCCGTGCCCCGCTTCCACATGGCCGAGGGCGAACGGCTGACCCCGATCCGCGAGGTCCGTCCGGAAACCGGCGGGCTGCTCGCCGGGGAAAACCGCGCTGAGCCGGAGGCGCCCGCCGCCCGCCCGCTGCTGGAGGTTCGCGGCCTCACCAAGCGTTACGGCAGCCGAAAGGCGGGCCTCTTCGGCGGGGCGGCCGAGGAGGGCGTGCTGGCGGTGGATGATGTCAGCTTCAGTATCGAGCGCGGCGAATGCCTGGGCCTGGTCGGGGAGAGCGGCTGCGGCAAGAGCACGCTCAGCAAGATCGTCATGCGCGCGCTGACGCCCGACCGGGGCGAGGTGCTGTTCGACGACAACGGCGCCGCGGTCGATCTGCTGCGGCTGCCGCAGAAGCGCCTGCTCCCTTACCGCCGGCGCATCCAGTATGTGTTCCAGGACCC
This sequence comes from Alphaproteobacteria bacterium, assembly GCA_022824105.1. Lineage (GTDB taxonomy): Bacteria > Pseudomonadota > Alphaproteobacteria > Bin95 > Bin95 > Bin95. Next base: position 6,551 of record JAJEAZ010000582.1, on the reverse strand, counting down.
GTTCAGCGCGCTCAATCCGCGCATGACGGCGTTCGACATCGTGTCGGAGCCGCTGGTCGTGCATCGTCTGGCCGGGCCGGAGGAACGCCGCGGGATCGTGCGCGAGTTGATGCGCCTTGTCGGCCTCGACGAACGCCATCTCAACCGCTATCCGCACAGCTTTTCGGGCGGCCAGCGCCAGCGCCTCGGCATTGCCCGCGCCCTTGCGCTCAAGCCGGAACTGCTGCTTTGCGATGAGCCTGTCTCGGCGCTCGACGTCTCGGTGCAGGCGCAGATTCTCAACCTGCTGAAGGACCTGCAGAAGGCGCTCGGCCTCACCTACCTGTTCGTGTCGCACAATCTGGCGGTGGTCGATTACATGGCCGAGCGCATCGCCGTGATGTGCGCCGGCAGGCTGGTGGAGCTTGCGCCGCGCGAGGTGCTGTTCCGCAATCCGCGCCACCCCTATACCAGGGCGCTGCTGGCCGCCGTGCCGGAGCCCGACCTCGACTATCCGCTGGACTTCAAGGCGCTCGCCGACGAGCGCGCCTCGAAGCCGGAACTCTGGCCCGGCCCCTATCGGCTTGCCGGCGGCGCGAGAGGCGTGTTCGAGGAGATCGAGGAGGGGCATTTCGTCCGCCTCGGGGAAGACGCCGCGCCCGGCGGGCTCGCCGCGTGAAGCCGCGGGCCGCCCTGTTCGCGCCGCTCGTCCTCATTGCGGGCGCGTCCCTGGCGGCCCCTGTCGAAACGCCGTCCCTCGCGGAACAGGTCCGCGCCGGCGCGCTGCCCCCCGTCGAACAGCGCCTGCCGGCCGTCCCGCATCTTGACGGGAAAGCCGGGCCCGGCCGGCATGGCGGAGACCTGCGCGTGCTGATGGCCAAGGCCAAGGATACGCGCCAGCTGGTCGTTTACGGCTATGCGCGCCTCCTCTGCTACACGCCGGAGCTCCTGTTGGAGCCCGACATTCTGGAGCGCGTGGAGGTGCAGGAGGGCCGTATCTTCACGCTCCATCTCCGGCCGGGCCACAAATGGTCGGACGGCCATCCCTTCACCGCCGAGGACTTCCGCTACTGGTGGGAGGATGTCGCCAACAACGAGGAACTCTCGCCGACCGGGCCGCCGGCGGCGATGCTGGTTGACGGCGAACCGCCCCTCTTCGAAGTGCTGGGCGACAGGACCGTCCGCTACAGCTGGCAAACGTCCAATGCGGGGTTCCTGCCCGCGCTGGCCGGCGCGCGGCCGCTCTACATCTACCGCCCGGCGCACTATCTGAAGCGCTTCCACGCCGCCCATGCGCCGCCGGAGGAACTGGCCCGGGCCGTGGAAGAGGCGCGCCGGCGAAGCTGGGCCGCACTGCACAACAAGCTCGACAGCCAGTACAAGAACGACAATCCGGACCTGCCGACCCTGCAGCCCTGGGTGCCGCTGACCCGCCCGCCGTCCGACCGCTTCCTCTTCGCCCGCAACCCCTTTTACCACCGCGTGGACAGCGGCGGCCGCCAGCTTCCCTATATCGACCGCGTGGTGATGAACATCGCTGCGAGCGGCCTGATACCGGCGAAGACCGCCGCCGGCGCCAGCGATCTCCAGGCGCGCTATCTCAGGTTCGACAATGTGACCTTCCTGAAGCGCGGCGAGGAGCCGGGCGGCTACAAGGTCCGCCTCTGGCGCACGGGCAAGGGCGCGCATGTGGCGCTTTACCCGAACCTCAACGCCGCCGACCCCGTCTGGCGGTCCCTGTTCCGGGACCGCCGGGTGCGCCGGGCGCTGTCGCTCGGCCTCTACCGGGAGGAAGTCAACGAGGTCATCTATTTCGGGCTCGCGCTCACCGGCAACAACAGCCTGCTTCCGGGAAGCCCGCTCTATGACGAGGCGGTCCGGCAGCGCTGGGCAGCCTACGATCCCGATGCGGCGAATACCCTGCTGGACGAGGCGGGGCTCCGATGGGGCGATGACGGGCTGCGCCTGCTGCCCGACGGCCGCCCGGCGGAGCTGATCGTCGAGACCGCCGGCGAGAGCACGGAAGAGACGGACATACTCGAACTCGTCCGCGACAGCTGGCAGAAGCTGGGGATCGCGCTGCACACCAAGCCGCTCCAGCGCGAGTTGCTGCGCAACCGCATCTTCTCCGGCCAGACGCTCATGTCGGTCTGGTCGGGCTGGGAGAACGGGCTCGCGTCTGCCGATATGAGCCCGGCCGAACTCGCCCCCACCAGCCAGCAGCAACTGCAATGGCCGAAATGGGGCCAGTATCACGAGACCCGGGGCGCTGCGGGCGAACCGGTCGATATGGAAGCGCCGCGGCGGCTCTACGCGCTGAACGAGGCCTGGCGCCACGCCCGCGACTCCGGGGAGCGCCGGCGCATCTGGCGCGAGATGCTGGAGATCCATGCCGAGGAAGTGTTGATGCTGGGGATCGTCGGCGGAATCCGCCAGCCCGTGGTCGTGTCCGACCGCCTGAGGGGCGTGCCGGAAGAGGGCTATTACAACTGGGAGCCGGGCGCGCATTTCGGCATATTCCGGCCCGACCGGTTCTGGCTGGCGAACTGATGGCGGGGCAGGAAGGATGCTGACCTATATCTTCCGGCGCCTGTTCATCGCGGTCCCGACGCTCGCGGTGGTCAGCGCCATCATCTTCGTCATCATCCAGCTTCCGCCGGGCGACTACCTCACCACCTACATCGCCGAGCTGCAGTCCCAGGGCGAGTCAGCGGACAGCGGCAAGATCGAGTTCCTGCGCAAGCAATACGGCCTCGACCAGCCGCTGTGGAAGCAATATGTCTTCTGGGTCCTCGGCATGTTCCAGGGCGATTTCGGCTACTCCTTCGAATATGACCTGCCGGTCTCCGATGTGGTGGGCGACCGGCTCTGGCTCTCGCTGCTGCTCAACTTCTCGACCGTCATCTTCATCTGGGTCGTCGCCTTCCCGATCGGCTTCTACTCCGCCACGCACCAGTATTCCTGGGGCGATCACGGCCTCACCTTCCTCGGCTTTCTCGGCCTCGCCACGCCGAATTTCCTCCTCGCGCTCGTGCTCATGTATTTCCTCAGGATCGAGTTCGGCATCTCCATCGGCGGGATGATGGACCCGCAATATGTCGAGCAGCCCATGTCCTGGGCGAAGACGGTCTCGATAGCGGAGCACCTGATCGTGCCGGTGGTGGTGATCGGCACGGCCGGCACGGCCGGCATGATCCGCCGGCTCCGCGCCAACCTGCTGGACGAGTTGCAGAAGCAGTATGTCGTGACCGGCCGCGCCAAGGGGCTGCCCAATCTGCGCCTCTTGCTGAAATACCCGGTGCGGATGTCGCTCAACCCCTTCGTGGCCGACATCGGCAACATGCTGCCGCAGATCGTCTCGGGGTCCGCGATCGTGGCCATGGTGATGAGCCTGCCGACCACGGGGCCGATGCTGATCGACGCGCTGCGCAGCCAGGACATGTATCTCGCCGGCTCGTTCCTGATGTTCCTCTCGGTGCTCACCATCGTCGGCATGCTGCTGTCCGACCTGGCGCTCGCCCTGCTCGACCCGCGCATCCGGCTCGGGGGCCGCGCCCAGCGATGAACGACCGGCCCGAACATTTCGTCGATACCGCGCCCTGGGACCCGCACGCGGTCGAGGCGCTGACGCCGGAGCAGGAGCGCTACTACCTCGCGACGCAATGGCAGTTGATGTGGTGGAAGCTGAAGCGCCACAAGCTCGCCGTCGCCTCCGGCATCGTGCTGCTCCTGCTCTACGCCTCGGTCCTCATCTCCGAGTTCCTCGCGCCCTATAACCTGCATAGCCGCAACATCCGCCATATCCACGCGCCGCCGCAGACGGTCCACCTCTTTCATGAGGGCGAGTTCATCGGGCCGTTCGTCTATGGCTATTCCCGCTCGCTCGACCTCGCGCAGCTGAAGCGCGTCTATGTCGAGGACCCGGAAAAGGTCTATCCGCTGCGGTTCTTCTGCCGCGGAGACAACTACCGCTTCTGGGGCCTGTTCGAGGCCGACCTGCATCTCGTCTGCCCGGCGGACCGGGAGGGAGCGACGCTGTTCCTCCTCGGCACCGACCGGCTCGGGCGCGACGTGCTTTCGCGCATCGTCCACGGCGCGCGCATCTCGCTTACCGTAGGTCTGTTCGGCATCCTGATTTCCTTCGCGCTGGGCATCGTCATCGGCGGGCTCGCCGGTTATTACGGCGGCTGGGTGGACAGCCTCTCGCAGCGGGTCATCGAGATCGTGCGCTCCTTCCCGGAATTGCCGCTCTGGATGGCGCTCTCGGCCGCCCTGCCGGTCACCTGGTCTCCCGTGCTGGTCTTTTTCGGCATCACCGTCATTCTGGGCCTGCTCGACTGGACCGGGCTTGCGCGCGCCGTGCGCTCCAAGCTGCTGGCGCTCCGGGAGGAGGATTTCTGCACCGCCGCGCAGCTTATGGGCGCCAGGCCCGGGCGCATCATCGGCCGGCATCTCCTGCCCGGCTTCGCGAGCCACATCATCGCGTCGGCGACCCTCTCGATCCCGTCCATGATTCTCGGCGAGACCGCGCTCAGCTATCTGGGCCTCGGCCTCCGGCCGCCGGTCACGAGCTGGGGCGTGCTGCTGACGGAAGCGCAGAACATGAATGTCGTGGTGCTCTATCCCTGGCTGATGCTGCCGGTGGTGCCGGTCGTGGTGACGGTGCTCGCCTTCAACTTCCTCGGCGACGGCTTGCGCGACGCCGCCGATCCCTACAAGTAAGGGCGGCGAACGACAGGGCGAATCACGAGAGGGGCTTTCATGGCGGAAATGGAGGGAAAGGTCGTCCTCGTGGCGGGGGCGGGCGCCGTCGATCCGGACGGCATCGGCAACGGCCGCGCGGCGGCGATCCTGATGGCGGAGGCGGGCGCGCGCATCATGTGCGTGGACCGCGACCTCGCGCTTGCCGAGCGCACGGTCGAGATGATCGCCGGGCGCGGCGGCGAGGCGGCGGCCTGCGCCGCCGACATCACCCGGGACGAGGACTGCGCCGCCATGGTGGCTGCAACGCTGGAGCGCTTCGGTCGTCTCGACGGGCTCGACAACAATGTCGGCATCTCCTCGCGCGGCTCCGTGGTCGAGGAGACCGAGGAGGCGTGGGAGCGGGTGATGGAGGTGAATGTGAAGGGCATGTTCCTCGCCGCCAAACACGCCATTCCGGCAATGGTCTCGACGGCGGGCGGCGGGGCGGTCGTCAATGTGTCGTCGATCTCGGCGCTGCGCCCGCGGGGCCTCACCGCCTATTCGGCCTCGAAGGGCGCGGTGATTGCGCTCACCCGCGCCATGGCGGTGGACCATGGCGGCGAGGGGGTGTGCGTCAATTGCATAGCGCCGGGGCCGGTCTATACGCCCATGGTCTATCAGCGCGGGCCGGGCATGAGCGACACGGCCCGCCGGGCGCGCGCCGACGCCTCGCTGCTCAAGACCGAGGGCACCGGCTGGGATATCGGCGAGGCGGTGCGCTTCCTGCTCTCGGACCGCTCCCGGTGGATCACCGGGCACACGCTCGTAGTGGATGGCGGCGCTTCCGTCCGCGGTCCGGAAAGGGATACCGTCTGATGGCCCGCATTCCCCTGCTCGACGAAACCGACCTCGCGCCGGAAGACCGCGATGTGCTTGCCCGGCCGATCAACCTCAACAAGGCGCTCGCCCACAGCCCGGAAGGCGCGCGGGCGTTCGGGGGGCTCGGAAGCTGGATCCGCTGGCAGTGCAAGCTGGACCCGCGCCTGCGCGAGCTCGCCATCCTGCAGGTCGGCTGCCTGGCGAAGTCCGCCTACGAATACAGCCACCACATCAAGATCGGGAAGGATTTCGGCCTGAGCGACGATGATATCCGCGCCGTCCAGGCGGAGACGCGGGGCGAGCCGGGCGGTCTCGGGCCGGTCGAGACGGCGGTGCTGAAAGGCGCGCGCGAAATGACCGAAGGCCCCGCCATGTCCGGGGAGACCTTCGCCTTCCTCGAACGCGAACTCGGCACGGCGCGCACCGTCGATCTGGTGCTCGTGGTGGCGTTCTATTGCGGCGTGGTACGCCTCCTGGAGACGCTGGAGGTGGATGTCGAGCCCGACTACCAGCCCTGGCTCGACGCCTTCCCGCTCGACTGATACCGGCGGCATCGACTCCGGACTCATGTGAAGATCGCGGCCCATATCGTCACCCCGGCCCCCGATCCGGGGCTGCCGCGAGAACCGAGGCCGGGCCCCGGCTCCCCCGCTCGGGGGCGGCGGCGGGGACCCCTGCGGATGTCATGAATTGTCATGTTTTTGTCGTGCGGCCCTCCGCAAATGTCATGATGTGTCATGGGCGCACGCGGCGGTCTGCTGCTTTTCGCGCTCCTCGCGTTGCCTCTGGCGTTCGCGCCATGCCTCGAACTCGGGCGTGTCCGGCGGGCCCACGAAGACCCGTTCGCCGACATGGCATTCGATCAGCCTGCCCTCCTCGCCGTCTTCCATCGGGATGCGCCCGACGCGGCGCTCCAGGTCTCCCAGCCATTCCCCGAACCCGGGCGCGGCGATGCTGCCTTTCCACACCTCGCCGCCATAGTGGAACTCGTCCTCGCTGCCGTCATAGCC
>JAJEAZ010000427.1 GCA_022824105.1 Alphaproteobacteria bacterium | reverse complement strand
TTGCCCTCGGGGCGCTCGGCCAGAAGAACGCGCCCGTCGCGGTCCACCAGGGCGGCGGCGACGACGAGCAGCACATCGTTCAAGAGCGGTAGGACCCGTTGATGTCGATATAGCCGTGGGTCAGGTCGCAGGTCCACACGGTGGCCTTGCCGCGCCCGACCCCGATATCGACTGCGATGCGGATGTCCTGCCCCTGCATGTGCCGGGCGACCGGCGTCTCGTCATAGTCCGGCACCACTTGGCCGCCGCGGGTGATCTCGACGCCGCCGATCCCGATCCGGAGCGCATCCCGGTCCGCCTTCTCGCCGGCCTTGCCGACCGCCATGACGATACGGCCCCAATTGGCGTCTTCGCCGGCGATGGCCGTCTTGACTAGCGGCGAGTTGGCGATGGCGAGGCCGATGCGCTTTGCGGCGCGGGCGGACGCCGCGCCGGTGACGGCGATCTCCACGAATTTGGAAGCCCCCTCGCCGTCGCGGACGATCTGGTGGGCAAGGTCGCGGCAGACCGCTTCCAGCGCCCGGGCGAAGCCGCGCAGCATGGCGGCGTCGGGTTCCGGATTGCCAGCGGCGCCGGTCGCGGCGACCAGCACCGTATCGCTGGTCGAGGTGTCGCTGTCCACGGTTATGGCGTTGAAGCTGCGTTCGACGGCCCGGCTCGTGAGCCTCTGGAGCAGGTCCGGCGGCACGGCCGCGTCGGTAAAGACATAGGCGAGCATGGTCGCCATGTCCGGCGCGATCATGCCGGAGCCCTTGGCGATGCCCGCGATCCGCACCGTCCGGCCGCCGATCTTCGCCTCAGCCGAGGCTCCCTTGGGGAAGGTGTCGGTGGTCATGATGGCGCCCGCCGCCCGGTCCCAACTGCCGGATGCAAGCGCCCGCGCCAGCCCTGGAAGCTTCTGGACGATGGTGCTTTCCGCCGGCAGGGGCTCGCCGATCACGCCGGTGGAGGAAACGAACACCTCGCGTTCCGCGCATCCAAGCGCGGCGGCAGCGGCCGCTACCGTGTGCTCCACTGCAGTCTTGCCGACGCGGCCGGTGAAGGCGTTGGCATTGCCCGAATTCACCACGATGGCCCGTGCGCGCCCGCCCGGCAGCGCTTCCCGGCACCAGTCAACCGGGGCGGATGCGGTCAGCGAGCGGGTCAGCGAGCCGGCGATTGCCGTGCCGGGCGCAAGCTCGACCAGCAGCAGGTCGTCACGCCCCTTGTAGCGGATACCCGCCTCGACGGTCGCCACGCGGACGCCGCCGATCTCCGGCAGGTCGGGGAAGCGCTCGGGCGCAAGGGGAGAAACCGTGTTCATTGCGATTCCGCCGTTCCGTCGGGATTGAAAAGCTGGATGTCAGCGTCGGCGCGGAGTTCTCCCAGAAGTTCCTGGAGGATGCTTTCGCTGAGCTGGCGCGCCATCGGTCCGCGCACCTGCATGAAATTCGGGGCGGGCGGGCGTTCGGTCCCGTGCAACAGGATGACATGCCAGCCGAAGCGGGTCTTGACCGGGTCGGTCGTGTAGGAGCCCGGCTCCAGCGCCAGCGCCGCCTTTTCGAACGCCGGGATCATGGCCCCCTTGCCGAAGGCGCCGAGGCTGCCGCCTCGTGACTTGCTGGGTCCGATGGAGTGCTGTTCGGCAAGCGCGGCGAAGTCGCCGCCCTTGTCGAGCTCGGCAATCACATTGCGGGCCGTTTCCTCGTCGGCGACCAGGATATGGCTCGCACGGATCTCCAGCTTGCCCTTTCCCCCCGGATAGGTCCTGTCGTAAAGCGCCCTGATCTTGCTGTCGTCGATCCGCTCCTGCAGGTATTCCAGCATGTAGTACTGGGTCAGCAGCGTGCGGCGCTGCTGGGTGAGCTGGCGCTGGAAATCCGGTTGCTGGTCCATGCCGGCGGCTTCGGCGGCGGCGAAGACGAGAAGGCTGTCGATGACCCGCTCGCGCGCCGTCTGGTAGATGGCCGAGGGTGGCGCGCCCTGCATGTTCGGGGCGATCTCGGCCGCCTGCCGGTCCACCTCCGACTTGTATACGGGGACGCCGCCCACTTTCGCGACCACCGGATCGCCGGTCTGGGCAAGGGCCAACGCCGGGGCCAGTACGGCCGCGAGCGCGAAGAGGAGCAGACGCATGGAGCAGGCGGCCTCGGTGTCGGGCGGGTAAGGGATTGCCGGCAGCATGGACACCGGCCGCGTGGAGGTCAACGCTTCGCGCGCGTTCACCGGGTCATTGAACGGCGAGCCGCTGGTTTCGGCAACCGCGCCCCTATATAAGCGCACTGAGGGAGTATTGCCGGAATGACCGAATTCGAGACAGCGTCGTTAGCCCTGCAGGAACTCTCTATCTGGGCGACCGTCGGTGTCGGCCTCCTGCATGCCGTCCTGATCGGCGGCGGTTTGTGGATGATGTACCGGGCGTCTTCGGACCGGAACCGCGCCATGGACGAGGACCGGCGGGTCGCCGATCAGCGCCACGAAGAAGCGCAGACGGAAGCGCAGAAGCGCCACGAGGAGGCAATGACGGCCCTCAAGGCTCTCATCGAGAGGACAGCGCCGTCGCGTTCGGCACCGGCCGAATAGGGCCGCTTCATTCCCTCGGCGATCTTGCGCTGCATCCATCGGCCTGCCTTGCGCTGCCTGAACTGCGGTATGGCAAGCCGTCGGCTGGCGCGTTAGGGTTGCGCCGCTCCGGGCAAGACCGGGGGCGCGGGCCGCGAGGGAAGGGGAGGGGCGCCATGTCGCTGACGCAGGAACAGGTCGGGCGTTTCGAGGAAACCGGCTATCTCGTCCTTCCGGGGGCGCTGCCGGCGGATCTGCTCGAAGAGCTGCGCCGGGAGGCCGACATGGCGGTCGCTGAGGCGCGCGGCCTGGAGGCGTCCGACGCCCGTTACGACCTGGAGGACAGCCACCGGCCCGACGCGCCGCGCGTCCGGCGGCTGAAGACGCCGTTCGAGCACTGGCCGTTCTTCGACCGGCTGATGCGCTCGGCCGCGGTGCTGGATGCCGTTGAGCCGCTGCTCGGCCCCGACATCCGCATCCACAACAGCAAGCTCAACATGAAGTCCGCGCGTTTCGGCGCGCCGGTGGAATGGCACCAGGACTGGGCCTTCTACCCCCATACCAACGACACGGGCCTGGCGCTCGGCATCTATCTGGACGATGTGGGCGAGGACAACGGCCCGATGATGGCCGTGCCGGGCTCGCACAGGGGTCCCGTGTTCGACCATCACAGCGACGGCGCGTTCTGCGGCGGCATCGACCCCGGGCTCCACGATGCAGGCCATGAGAGCGCGGCGCAGATGACGGGTCCCGCCGGCACCTTCACCCTGCATCATGTCCGCGCCGTCCACGGCTCGGCGCTCAACCGCTCGAACCGCCCGCGCCGGCTGCTGCTCTACAGCTATTTCGCGGCCGACGCCTGGCCGCTGATGGGCCTGGAAGGGGCAACGCTGGAGGAGTTCGACAAGCGCATCTGCCGCGGCCGGCCGACCCTGGAGCCGCGCCTGGAACCCGCGCCGGTGCGCATGCCGCTGCCGATCGCGCCGAAGCAGGGCTCGATCTACGAGAACCAGAAGACCCTTTCGGGCCGGTTCTTCGACCAGTACGAAGATGTTGCCTGAGGCCTGACGGAGGCCCATCACCCGTGACCGAACGCTTCTGCAACCTGGACCGGCTGCTGCACCTGATGGACAGAAGGGGCGTCGATGCCGTGCTCGCGGCCGCGCCCAACAATGTCTACTGGCTCTCCGGCTTCAACCTGCCGGCGCACAAGTCCGACGAGCCGCGCCCGGTCGCCGTGCTGCTTGCCCGCGAGATGCCGGACGATCCGGTCATGGTGTTGCCCGATTTCTACATGGGCGCCGCCGCCGCCCATTCGGGCTGGATCGAGGATATCCGGCCCTTCCGCGCCATCCTGCTGCCCTTCGACCAGCCGTCGCGCGGTATGGCGGACCTCGACCGCTTCGTCGCGCCGAACGCCCGGCCGCGCTGGTTTCCCGGCGCTGCGGTCCGCTATGCGCCGGACATGGCGGCCGCGTTGGAGAGCGCTGTCGCCGATTGCTGCCTTGGCGGCAAACGAATCGCGGTGGACGAGCCGAGGCTGGCCGCGCGCCTCGCGAACGTTGATATCGTGGACGGCTATGGCCTGTTGATGTCCGCCCGCAGCATCAAGACGCCCGCCGAGGTGGACCTGATGCGCGCCGCCACGGCGGTCAACCGCGCCGCCATTGAGGAGAGCATCGGCGCCTGGACGCCCGGCATGACCTGGCGCGACCTCACCGCCGCCTACCATGCGGCGGCGCTTGTGCGCGGCGGCTTCGTCCACGATCCGGGCGCGATGGTGCTGGCGAACGGCTCCGACGGAGCCGTGCCGACGATCGCGTCCGAAGCCGACGACTACGAGCTTGAGCCGGGCATGCGGATCATGTTCGACTGCCACGGCACGAAGGACCGCTATTGCTGGGACGGCGGCAAGACCTGGATCGTTGGTTCCGAAGGCGCGGACGCCGCCCGCCCGCTGGCGCAGGCGACAGCGGACGCAATGGCCGAGATCGAAGCGCTCATGGTGCCCGGCGCGCGCATTTCTGCGCTCCAGGCGGCGGGCCGCGCGATCTATCGCAAGCACGGGCTTTCGCTCGCCGATGACGCGCTGATCTTCTTCCACGGGCTCGGCCTCAGCCATCTCGACCAGGAGGTCGATGCCGAGGGCGCCGTCACCGGCGATTTCGCGGTCGAGGCCGGCATGGCGATCGCGACCCACATCTACTATCCGGGCGACCGGCGCGAGCGCATGTGGCTGGAGGATATCGCCCTGATCGGCGACTCGGGCCCGGCCGGATCGATCTTCGGCTGGGACTTCCTCCCGCACGGCCTGGACGGGTGATCGACCGCTTCCCGACGGTGCGTTTTGTGGTGCGGCGCGGCCGGTTGCTGGTCTGGGCGGCGGGCGCGCTGCCCGTGCTCGCCGCCTTTCTCGGCATCGGGATCGAGGGCTGGCACTGGTTCTGGATGGCGGTCGGGCTGCTGGCCGGCGTCTGCCTGGCTTTCGTCACCCGCCTGCTGGTGGAACTCACGGTCATCATCGCCGACATGCTGCTGCCGGAGTGAGCGCGCCGGACCTCATCGTCGTGGGCGGTGGGCTTGCGGGCCTCACGGCCGCCAACCGGGCCGCCGGAGGCGGGCTTTCCGTGCTGGTGATGGAGCGGGGCGAGGACCCCGACTATTTCTGCAACTCCCGCATCGCCGGCGGCCTCCTGCATGTCGCCTTCCGGGACATGACCCGTCCGGCGGCGGACATCGAAGCGTCCGTTGCCGAGGCGGTCGGGGAGGGCGGCGGGGCCGCGACGGCGCTGGCGCCGCTTCTGGCAGAGGATGCCGGCAAGGTGCTGGCGTGGCTCCGGGCGGAAGGCGGGGCCTTCGTGCGCGGCGGCGCGCCGGAGTTCATGCGCTGGGTGATGGCGCCGCCCCGCCGCCGGCGCGGCGGGCTGGACTGGAAGGGACGCGGGCCGGACGCTCTGCTGCGCCGGCTCACGCGGAACCTCGCGGCGCGCGGCGGCGAACTGCGCCTCGGCTCTCCGGTGGAGGCGCTGGCGGTCGATAACGGCGAGGTCGCTGGCGTGCAGTCCGTGGGCCGGACCGAGCGCGCGCGCTTCGTGCTGATTGCGGACGGCGGCTTCCAGGACAATCCGGAACTGGTCAGCCGCCATCTCTCGCCGCAGCCGGAGCGGCTGTTCAGGCGCGGCGCGGGCGGGGGACGCGGCGACGGCCTCGCCATGGCGGAGGCCGCGGGCGCGGCCGCGGTCGGCATGGACCGCTTCTACGGCCACCTGCTGGGGCTGGACGCCTTCGATAACGACAAGCTCTGGCCCTATCCGACGCTGGATTCGCTGGCCGCCGTCTCGCTGCTGGTGGACGGGTCCGGGCGGCGCTTCTCGGACGAGGGCCTCGGCGGCGTCTTCATGGCGAACGAACTCGCGCGCCTGGAGGACCCGGAGGGCGCGGCGGTCATGTTCGACGACCGGCACTGGCGCGAGGACGCCGCCGACAACCGCTACCCGCCCGCGCTCAATCCGAGCTTCCCGGCGGCGGGCGGCCGGGTGTTCGAGGCTCCGACGGTCAAGCAACTCGCGGACATCCTCGCCATGCCGGCGCTGGCGGAAACCGTGGCCATGCACAATACCGGCCGGCACGAGCCCGCCCGCACGGTGAGCCGCTTCCCCGCAAAGCCTATCGTCGAGCCGCCCTTCCGCGCCATCCGCGCCGCCGCCGGCATCACCTACAGCATGGGCGGGCTCGCGATAGACTGCGAGGCGCGGGTGCTGGACCGTGAGGCGCGCCCCATTCCCGGCCTCTTCGCCGCCGGCTCCGCCACGGGCGGCATGGAAGGCGGCCCCCGGGCCGCCTATCTGGGCGGCCTCGCCAAGGCCGTCGCCACCGGCCTCCGCGCCGCCGAAGCCATGCTGGCGGAGAGCGGAGGGTAAGCCGCGGCGCCCGCGCTCAGGAAACGTCCCGCGCGACGCGGTAGTTGCGCACATGGTCCGGCAGGGCCGTCTCCGGGTCCTGGCGGTCGTCGGGGATCGGGTCGCCCGGCATCTTCGGCGCGAACGGGATGACGCCCGCCCAGACCGGGTGGCCGTAATCCTCCTCGTCGTCGACGGGGCCGCCGGCGCGCACCTTGGCCGCCGCCTCGTCGATGGGCATGCCGAGAATGGTGGTCGCCTTGACCTCCTGCTCGTTGATCTCGCGCAACTGGTCCCATCTGCCGGGGAACATCTGCTCGACGAAGATGCGCATGCGCTCGATCTTGTCCTCGCGGCGCGTGACCTTCCTTGCGGTTCCGAACAGCATGGCGGAGCGGTAGTTCACCGAGTGGTGCATGCCCGAGCGGGCCAGCACCAGCCCGTCCAGCTCCGAGACCGTCAAGCAGACTTCGTAGCCCGCAGACTTGCGCAGCATCCGGCTGGCCGAAGAGCCGTGCCAGTAGATATGGTCCCCTTCTCGCCAGTAGAGCGTCGGCGTGACCACCGGGGCGCCGTCCAGCACATAGCCGACATGCGCGAGCAGGCAGGAGTCCAGAATCTCGTAGAGGCTCCCCTTGTCGTAGCGCCCGCGCTCATATTTGCGGCGCAGGCGGGAGCGGTTGCTGGGAGCGGTGGTACGCACGGCGACTCCTTTCGCTTTTGTCATTGCCCGCCGTTCATTCCGGCAGCCTTACGCGGCAGTCGGCCAGCGGCAGGCCGGGGGTGTCGATGCGGGTGCGGAAGACGGTGCCGCAATTCTCGTGCGGGCCGCCGCGCGAGCCGGTGACGATATAGAGGTCCTTCAGGTCCGGGCCGCCGAAGCAGACGCTGGTGACCATCGGCAGCGGCACCGGGATCGAGCGGACTTCCTCGCCTTCCGGAGAGAAGACCGCCACGCGCCCGCCATGCGCCAGCGCCACCCAGACCGTGCCGTCGGCCGCCACCGCCAGGCCGTCCGGCACATCGCCCGGAATGTGCGCGAACGCCCGCCAGGGCGACACGCCGCCCGCCTCGTCCACGTCATAGACGCGGATGAGTTCCGCGCGCGCGTCCGAGTGGTAGAGCAGCCCGCCGTCCGGCGAGAAGCCCATGCCGTTGGTCAGCATCACCCCGTCCGAGAGCGTGTGCGCGCTGCCGTCGAGATCGACCCGGTGCAGGTGGCCCGGCCGCGGCTCCTCCCCGCCAAAGACGCGGAAGGCGAGCGAACCCGCCCAGAGACGCCCTTGCGCATCGGTCGTGAAGTCGTTGAAGCCGATGGCGTGTTCGGTCACGTCATTGTCGAGCAGCACCCGGCTCGGGCCGCCGGCAAAGGCCTTGAAGGCGAGGTTACGCCCGCCGACGACCAGCCCGCCCGCCTCGTGCAGCGCCATGCCGCCAATGCCCCGGCGGTGCGGAAATTGCACCGAGACGCCGCCGTCCCGGTCCAGCCGGAACACGCCGCCGTTCGGCACGTCGGAGTAGTAGAGGCATTGCCGGGCCGCGTCCCAGACGGGTCCCTCGATCAGCCCGTAGCCGGTCGCCAGTTCTTCCATCCCCCCTCGTTCCCCTCTAGCCGGTCTGCTCGCTGATCGGCACGTCGTCGTCCCACGGGAAGACAATCCAGGTGTCCTGGCTCACCTGAGTCACCGTCGTATCGACCATCGGCCGCCCCTCCGGCTTGGCATAGACGGTCGCGAAATGCGCCTTGGGAAGCATGGAGCGAACGATCCGGGCGGTGACGCCGGTATCGACCAGATCGTCCACAATCAGCAGGCCGTCGCCGTCTTCGCCTTCCAGCGCTTTCAGCACCACCGGGTCGCGCTGGTCGCGGTCGTCGTAGGATGAAATGCAGACGGTTTCGACAAACCGCAATTCCAGTTCGCGCGCCACGATGGCCGCCGGCACCAGCCCGCCCCGCGCAATGCCGACAATGCCCCTGAACGGCCCGGCTTCGCTCAGCCGCCAGGCCAGCGCCTTGGTATCCCGATGCAGCTCGTCCCAGGTGACAGGAAATGATCTCTGGACCATCTAGAGCCCCAATTGGTGTTTGGCGACGATGTTGCGCTGGATCTCGTTGGACCCGGAATAGATCGAGGCGGCGCGCAGGAAGAGATAGCCTGGCAACAGGCCGTTGAAGGCCTCGTCGCCGACAGGCTCCTCGTTCCAGCCGTGGCGGAGCGCATTCACGTCCATCGGCAGCGCATAGTAGCCGGCGGCCTCGACGCCGAGCTCCGAGATCGCCTGCTGCACCTCGCTGCGCCTGATCTTTATCATCGAGGTGAGCGCGCCCAGCTCCCGGTCCGCCGAATAGGCCGTCAGCGCCCGCAGCATCACCTGTTCGACGGAAAGAAGCTGGATTTCGATATCGGCGCAGCGCCGGCGGAAGTCCGCATCGTCGATCAACCGCCCGCCGTCCGAGGCTTCCCCGGCGGCGATGTCCCTGACGCGCTTCAGAGCCGTCTTGAGCTCGCCCACGCCGCCGCCGCTCATCCGCTCGTGCTGGAGCAGGTATTTGGCGATCGTCCAGCCCCGGCCCTCCTCGCCGACCAGGCTCGAGGCCGGCACGCGCACATCGGTGAAGAAGGTCTCGTTGACATGGCGCAGGCCGTTCATGGTGACGATCGGCCGGACCTCGATGCCGGGCGCCGTCATCGGGAAGATGAGGAAGGAGATGCCGTCCTGCTTCTTCGCCTCATCGCTCGTGCGCACCAGGCAGAAGATCCAGTCCGCATGGTGCGCGAGCGAGGTCCAGATCTTCTGACCGTTGATGACATAGTCCCCGCCGTCGCGCACCGCCCGGGTCCTGAGCGAGGCGAGGTCGGAGCCGGAGCCGGGCTCGGAATAACCCTGGCACCAGACCCGCTCGCCGGAGAGGATTTTCGGCAGGTGCCCGGCCTTCTGCTCCTCCGTGCCGAAGGCCATCAGCACCGGCCCGACCATGCCGAGGCCGAAGGTGGAAAGCCTGGGCGCGCCCGCCAGCCCCGCTTCCTCGTCGAAGATGTAGCGCTGCGCCGGCGTCCAGCCCGCGCCGCCATGCTCCTCCGGCCATGTCGGCGCCACCCAGCCGCGTTCGTAAAGCGCGCGGTGCCAGCGCATATAGTCGTCCTTGGCGATCTCCATGCCGGAG
>JAJEAZ010000351.1 GCA_022824105.1 Alphaproteobacteria bacterium | reverse complement strand
TGAGTAGCATGGTGCGCCGTTCTGCGCGATATGCATCGCCTTTGGATGATCGCGCTTCCACGCATGGGCGGCTCATCCAGGAATCACGTGTTACGGTGGCGACGGCGTGTTGCCGGGGGGAGCGATGCCGGACGACAGGGATCTCCGGGAGAAGCTTGCCAAGGTGTGGAAGCCCTGTTCCGGCGAGCCGCCGGTCCGGGGGAACAGGCCGCCGCCGGGGCCGCGATTGACCGGCTGCGCGGTCGGCTCGGCGCCCCCGACCGGGATGGCGGGCCGGAGACCGAACTCAGGTTCTCGCTGCCGGATGCCTGGTCGGTCCGGCTGTTCGTCGCCGTCTGCCGCAAGCACGGCCTGCGCCCGTTCCGCTATGCGCGGCAGCGGCGGACAACGGTCATGGTGCGCGCCCGCGAGCGGCATTTCGACCGTGTGGTGTGGGCCGAGTTCGGCCGGCTTCACACCGAACTGCAACTCTACTTCCAGGACGTTACCGACCACCTGATTACCCGCGCCATGGGCTCGGACGGCGACGACAGCAACATCGGGCAGCGGTAACCGCCTGAAACAGCTTCACTCTCCGGCGGGTTCAACGATTACGCGCCCGCGTCCCCGGCGGACGATATAACCGCCCCGGCGAATCGAGAGCTTGCCGTCCTGGATCAGGCTCCATAACGCATCGGAAATTCTCTCGGCATCCTCGTCGGTTTCCGGCGGCTCGACCGCCTGGACGAGCCATTTCGCGAACGCTTCGTCGGCAATCGCGGGGCCCAGGGATTTCCGAAGCGCATTGAGTTTCCGGAGCTGGCCTTTCTTCAGGCTGGATTCATCGATCATGCAGAGCTCTCCCGTTCCGGATTGCAATATCCGCGGCAGTTAAACCGTAATTCGTTCCAGGATGTAACATCCGAGTCACCTCCCGCAAAAAATCGCTTGCGGCGCCGCCAATCGCCGCCGAACCGAGCCAGGCATTACAGCCCGACAACCGCGCCAACATAGCCGGGAGGCTACGGCAACCCTGCGTCGCCGCGAGGTCGCGGTCCGGCTCGGTGATCGCCTGCCCGGCTGGATATTGACCCGCGAGCGCGGCCGGGCCCGCGGGCTCGAACCGAGCCGGGTCCGCCGTTCCCGCCCGCCCGTCAATGGGCGCCGCAGCAGCGTCTGTAGGTCCGGCCCGAGCCGCAGGGGCAAGGCTCGTCAGGGCCGGTCTTGCGCCCGAATGACGGCGCGTCGCCGCTGTCGAACCCGGCATCCGACGGACCGACCGTTGCGCGTTCCGTCATTTGCCGGGACCTGGTCCATGCGTTCAGCCTGCGCACGAATTCCGGGATCAACCCCGGCGCCATCAGGTCGAGTTCGTTCCCGGCCTCTTCCGTGAACTCCAGCCGGCCGTAACTGAAATCGTTCAGGGTGACGATCATGCCGAGCGATGCCGTAGCCTCCTCATCGCCGCTGAGCGCGATCTCCTCCCATGCATCCGGGCGCAGCCGCATGGCCCGTTCGAACCCGTCGACCCAGGGTTCCCAGAGTATCTCGCCGTCGTCGGGGTCGAACTCCAGGACCGGTGCGTAGTCTTCCGGCGCCTCCGCCAGTTCCCGGGCGATCCGGTTGTAATGCCCCATCACGGCCCCGACCGCCGCCTCGGCCCCGGCGGTATCGGCGAACGCGTGCTCTTCCCCCCAGATCCCCGGCAGCCATTCCGAAGGCGTGACCATGTCGGGACAGACGATCAGGGCGGCGACGTAGCCGTCCAGCTCAGCGACGGTCATGGCGTCGCGCCCGGCGGAAATGGCGCAGAGAAGCTCGTTCAGCCGGTCGAGATCGGGATCCGCATCGTTCATGGCCGGCACTTATCCGCACCCGGTCACGATGGTCAATGCAGCCGTCGCGTTTCCGCCGCCATGACCGCCAAGAATGCCGATATTCCCACCATCCGGTCCGATGGCGCCACCCCCGCCTCAGGTCCGAAGCAGAGGTGCGGCGGCGCCAACCGACCGCCACCGGCGCACCGGTCCGCGTCCGGCCGCCGGGAGGCAAAGGCAGGCGCCGGGCGGCCAGGTTCCGAATGAAGGAGGCCGACATGGCCCAGCGCCCCGACCCCACCGAACGCGCCGCCTGCGTTCCCGCCTAGCGCGGCCTCTGGGCGCCGCTCGACGCCTTCATGATGCTGACCGGCCAAGAGTATCTCTGGCGCACGCAGGGACCCAAACGGGACAGTCCCGGCGCGGACTTCGCCGAAGCCATCCGCCGCTACGAGGCCAAGACCGGCAGGGTGCTGGCCCGGCAAACGCACACGCCGGGCTTCGGCGCTGTGCGGCACTACCGCTACAAACGCTACGAATTCTGGTTCCGATGGTTCGTCACCCATGTACCGACATGAATTTTCACGTCAGAAGGGAACGTCCATCTCCGGCGACCATCCACCGTCCTTCTCGTCAGTCGACATCAGCAATTCTCTTAGATTTACCAACTTTTCCAATAGCTCGTCGAAAGTGACGACCTGAACGTCCTTCGAGTTCGCTCTAAACAGCTCGAACGATTTTTTCTCGTCCTCGGCCTTTGGAACAACTCCTATTACCAAGCAGCACTGAACGGCGTAAGTCTCAATATCATGAATTCCGCTTCTCCCGGCTATTCCGAAAATATCGCGTTGAAACTGATACCTCTGATCGAGCGCTTGAACAATACCCTCGGATAGGGGAAGCGATGGTGAAAAGATACCACCGCGAAATTCCCTACTCAAGAGCTTCGCCTTGGGGGTCTTTATTTCAACCACGGCTGCATTATTTGTCATTTTATTTTTTACAAGAAAATCGGCAATCTTCTCTCCACCACCAAACAGTTTTCGGCCTCCAACAGCCGCTTGTTGTCCAATTTTTATGACTGGATAGCCGAATGCCAGACTCAGAACAAGCGGATTTGAATCGAAGAACTCCTGCCACACTCGTTCTGCATGCGCTTCTTCAAGCATGGAGCGAAAGCGATCAATAAAGCCGTCCAGATTGGCTAGCTCCACATCGTTTTGCAGCCGCACGAGCCGCTCCGGTCTGCTCTCTGATATAGATCTCATACGTCGCGTCACGATACTGATAACTTCTTCCTCCTCCTCCTCTGACAGATGTGTGTCGTCATTCGATACCGCTCTTGTAAGAATCTTGCGCAATCGATGACGCCCCATTTTGAGAGGAAGGGTCGGGCGACCAAGGATTTCTGCGAAGAAATTGTAAGCCTCCACACCTTTTACGGATCGTCCAGCAATTTGTCCCATGCGCGTCGTCGAGTTCAACATCTTGCGGATCGTATCGAAATCCGAGGTCGTAATGTGGAATGCTCTTCCAGCGTCATCCACTCCAGTCTTGCCCTGTTCGGATATGACGATCTCTGTGCAGTCAGTGAGATCCTCCACAGCTTCCACAATGAACCTGTAAGGTTTTGCAAGCCCCAAGCCATAGTCGTAATCTTTTGTGAATGCAGATGGAAGGCTTTCCAGAATTCTAATAATCTGGTCATCGGACTCTGGAGAACTGGCAATGTCAGCATCATCGATATCGTGATCGAGTGGCTTAGTGGGACCAAAGGTTACTGAGCGGGAAAAATCTTTCCTTGGCGTACTGTCATCAGCAATTTCCGATAGAACTGGTTTCCCGTCAGCCAGAGTAATTTGCCTCACCTTCCTATATTTTGGTTTCAAAAAATTCTCGCCGCAACCCACTGTATTTATGGGGAAAATAGAGAATCGTCCAGAAGCGGTATCGAATTCCAACAATTTTGTCTTGTGGTTCTCTGCTTCTTCCGGATCGATACCACACTCAGACAATCGTAGCGGAGGTGGAACATAGAAGACCTCGACACGCGTATCCGATGCATGTTCCTCGATCAGGAGGTGCCCATGGATTATCTCGTTCTTGTCTTCGAATAGGCGAACCATTTCCATACCCTGTTTTTCCAGGAGCCTGCTGTATCGTTGTCATCTACAGCGGCGCGGCATTGTCTTGACTACCTGAGTTTTAAGACGGCGCCTCCAAGGGAGAGGGGTTATCCGGCCAGTAAACCACGGTCCGGACCGTTGCTGATGCTTATCCGTCTCTCGCCAAATTTCAGCTGGGACCGACAATGCCGCCAGATGGACATGTTGCATGTCCCCGCCGCATGGGGCTCCGCAGTATAACCTAGCCGCACCGTCGAGCTTATAGCGGAGCCAAGGGATATGCTGCACAATTGGATTTCGATGTCGTCGGCGGTCATCGCCGAGACATAACACGGTGCGGCCCTGAATTCGAAGTTGCTGTAGACGGCCGCCGACATTTTGGCATTGCGCCTCCCACGCACTTCCCTCCTCAAGCTCGCGAATCTCGCACGTGCGTGGCCTCTTCGACGTGGTTGCCGAAGACACCGCCGCAGTCACATCTGACCGTAACTGCACCGACCGACCGCCGCCGTACGACAACCCGCGTCCGACCAGCAGAAGAGGCGGAGGCCGGCGCCGGGCGGGCAGGTTCCGAATGAAGGAGGCCGGCATGGCCCACCGCCCCAACCCCAACGAACGCGCCGCCCGCATTCTCGCCGAGCGCGGCCCAGGGGACCGGCTCGACGCCTTCATGATGCTGACCGGCCAGGAGTATCTCTGGCGCATGCAGGGACCCGAACGGGACAGCCCCGGCGCGGACTTCGCCGAGGCCGTCCGCCGCTACGAGGCCAAGGCCGGCAG
The DNA here is from genome assembly GCA_022824105.1 of Alphaproteobacteria bacterium. Lineage (GTDB taxonomy): Bacteria > Pseudomonadota > Alphaproteobacteria > Bin95 > Bin95 > Bin95. The sequence goes on along the minus strand of JAJEAZ010000351.1, from coordinate 11,299 downwards.
GGTCCTGGCCCGGCAAACACGCCCGCCGGGCTTCGGCGTCGTCCGGTATTACCGCCCGGACCGCACCCGCGAGGTGGCGGTCTGGCTCGGCGGGCGCCTGCTCGACTGGATATCGACCCGCGAGCGCGGTCGGCGGACGGATGCCATATGGAGCCTCGGCGCCCTGCAGATTGTGCTGGGCCGTTCATACCGGGAGATGTGCGCGGAGCCGCCGCGCCCGCTCGCCGACGCCGAACGCCGCATTACCGAGCTCGCCTATGTCCACCTTGTCGATCCCGGCGCCGGAGACGGGACGTGACGAAGGCGGTCTTCGATACGCGGGCGCGATGCGGGAGGCAGCAAATCCGCACGAACCGCAACCTCACCGACCGGGAGACGACAGGCATGCAGACCGTCCATCCCTCGCCCGAGGCCGTCCGCCTCGCCATGGCGCGCATCCGCCGCGCGGTCGACGCCCATGGCGGCGACTGCGAAGCCCCGTTGGACTGGGGCCTCGTGCGCCGCAACGGCTGCCGCACCATCGCCTGCCATGGTGGCTGGTATGCGCTCGGCCGCCTGATGGACCATGCGGCGGTGAGCTGGCGGCGCGACGCGGATTTCCCCCCGGACGATGCCGGCGAGACCCTGATGGCCGTGAGGCCCGACGGGTCGGCGACGCCGGTGATGTATTTCGAGGGCGGCCATGCGCTGGCGCGCGACCTGGGGTTCATGAACGCGCCTGCGCTGAAGGGCTGGGCGGAACGCCATCCGGAACTCTGGGGTTGCCGCCACGGCGAGCGGATGTTCGCCGGCGACGGAGCCATCGCATTCGGCAGGCCGGCCCATACCCCGATCCGGATCAGCGAGATCATGGACTGGTGGCTCGCGGTGGCGGACCGGCTGGACGCGGCGGTCCCGGTCCATCGCAACCGAGCGGATGCGCTTGCCGCGCTCGGCCGCGACGACCCCTCGGCCTTGCCGGACATCGAAATCGAGCCCTGCGCGGACGGCTGGCGCCCGGTGCGCCGGCCGTATCCCGACAGCCTGTTGCCGGTCGGCGACGAATGACCCTCGGCCGGGTTCCCGCTACGGCCCGTTCTCCGCGTCGGAATCCGCGGTGATCGAGGCCGGCGGCCTTGCCGGCGTCAACGCCCTGCGTCGACCTGCGCCGCCGCGTTCTGGCTCAACCCGGTATCGCGCCGCCGGTCGCGGGCGTCCTCCTCCCGGTCTCGACGACCCCGCTGGCGAGCACCTCCATCTGCTTCTTCAGGGTGGCATTCTCCCGGGGCCTGTCCCATTCGGAGGTCTCCTCGCGCCGATGACCGCCGAGCGCCAGCATCTCCAGGCTGCCCATGTTCCGCATATAGGTATACAACCTGTCGACAATCTCGCGTCTCGTGAGGCGCATCTCCTCGGCGTCGAGGCGCGCCACACGCTGCCACGGAATGATCCTGCCGTCGGCGTCGACGACCACGACATCCGAGTAGTCGCCCGTCCTGGTGATCGGCCCCAGCCCCTCCTTCAATCGCCCGAGCCTGGAGTCCTCGAAGCACATCAGCGCCATCAGTTTCGCAATGCCGCTGGCGCCCCGCAGCGGCTTCCCTTCCGTGGCCATCCCGATCTCCCGAATTTTCCCGTCCGGGCATTTCGTTGCGGATGCCCGGATCGCCCCGCCTCTCTAACCCGCCCGCACCGTCCTCCGCAACGCTTTCGCCCCGGCGACGCCCGGCGCGCGTCCCTTCGCCGGCTTTCGCACCGCCGTCCGCACCGACCGGCCTGAGCGGCGCCCGATTCCGGCGGCCCGTAGCCCGCCGCCGCCCGGCTATCGGCTGCCGCCCCATGCCTCCGGACACGACGAGCGGAGCGGCGCTGCCGGCCGGTCGAAGGCGCGGAGCCCCCGGAGGGAGCGGCCGCGCCTCCGTCACCCCGATCCGGAGGCCGCCAATGACCGATCCCGACACCGTTTCCGCCGACTACACGCTGCGCCCGAGCGAGCTCGCGGCAACCCTGGCGCTGCTGGTCGAAGCCCGCCAGCCCACGATCCTGTGGGGGGCGCCGGGCTGCGCCAAGAGCGCGCTCGCGCAGCAGACCGCTGCCGGGGCCGCGCGCCGCTATGTCGACGTGCGCGCGCTGCTGCTCGACCCCGTCGACCTGCGCGGCATCCCCTGGCGCGACGAGGACGGCCGCACCCGCTGGGCGCCGCCGGCCTTCCTGCCGCCCGCCGGCGATCCCGGGCGCTGGCTCATCAACCTGGAGGAGCTGCCCTCGGCCGTGCCGATGGTGCAGGCCGCCCTCTACCAGCTGGTGCTCGACCGCAAGGTGGGCGAATACGAGCTGCCGGAGGGCGCCTCGCTGATCGCCTGCGGCAACCGCGAGAGCGACCGGGGCGTGGTCCACCGGATGCCGACCCCGCTGGCGTCGCGTTTCGTCCACCTGGAGATCCGGGTGGACGCGGAGGACTGGCTCGCCTGGGGGGCGGCCGCCGGCATCGCGCCCGAGGTGCTGTTCTACATCCAGATGCGCCCCGACCTGCTGCACAGCTTCGATCCGCAGGCCAAGGAGAAGGCGTTCTGCTGTCCCAGGACCTGGGAGATCGTCTCCAACATCGTCAACCAGCGCGGCAATCTCGATCCGGCGGTGGAGCGGGCGCTGTTCCGGGGCACGGTGGGCGAGGCCGCGGCGGTCGAGTTCTCGGCCTTCCTCAAGGTCTGGCGCGAGCTGCCCCATCCCCGCGCCGTCATCGACGATCCCGAGAACGCGGTCGTGCCCGACAATGCGAGCGCGCTGATCGCGGTCTGCGGCGCGCTCTACCGCATGGCCGACGACATCACGCTCGGCTCCATCGTCACCTACGCCCAGCGCCTGCGCCGCGAGGTCGGCGAGTTCCTGGTCGGCTCCTGCATCCGCCGCGACCCCGACCTCCAGAGCTCGCCCGCCTTCATCCGTTGGGCCGCCGCGCGGACGCAGTGACGGACGCGTCATGCCGCGCTTCTACACGAACAGCGCCACCCTCGGAGACGTGCCTCTGAAGGCGCGCACGCCCGACGAGGCCATACGCGAAGTCCGCACGGGCGACTGGCCGGGCCGGACGATGGACGTGTTCGACGCGGCGACCGACGAGGAAGTCGCCGTCTCGATCGACGTCGAGCCCTGACGCCCCGCGGCCCCGCTTTCAATCACACCCTCCGGGCGCCGCAGGGCGTCCGCAACCGGGAGTACCCCCACCCATGAATCTCAGCCACGACGCCATGCTGGTCTCCTTGCGCATCGCCGCCTGGTCGGGCCGGCTCTACGACCGCAAGGCCAGCACCCACGTCGCCGTCCACCACGAGGCGAGCGTCACCGCCGGGCGCTACAACAAATGCCTGCTGCCGAAGGCCGCCTTCGCCGCGCTCACCGCCACCATGAGCGCGGCGCGCAGCACCCACTATGCCCAGACCCTGCCCTGGGACGGCCAGGGGAGCCGGCTGCTCACCGTCGCCAACTACGAGGACTACACGAAGCTGATTGACGGGCTGCGCGAGCGCATGGTCCGCGAGCGCGCCCGCTTCATCGAGGACTATGACGACAATATCGAAAAGGCCCGGCTCGACCTCGGCAAGCTGTTCCGCATCGAGGACTACCCCTCGAAGGAAGCGCTGCAGGGCAAGTTCGGCCTGCGCTACCGGATCGTCCCGGTGCCGGACGCAGACCACTTCATGGCGAAGCTCGCCTCCGATGACACCGACAGGGTGAAGCGCGACATCGAGAGCCAGATCGAGGAGCGGCTCCATGACGCGGTGGGCGACCTCTACCGGCGCCTGGGCGAGGCCGTGGAGCGGGTCTCCGAACGCCTCCGGGAGGACGGTGAGGGCAAGCCGCTGGTCTTTCGGGACTCGATGATCGGCAACATCCGCGACCTTGTCGACATCGTGCCGCGTCTCAACATCTTCGGCGACGAGGCGCTCGCGCAGCTCTGCGAACAGGTGAAGGACAGGATCGCCGGCGTCGAGCCGGACGCGCTCAGGCCGTCCCGCGACTTCGATCCGGTCGCCCGCGCGCGGGTGAAGCGCGACGCCGATGCGCTGGCGGAGAAGTTCGCAGGCTACTTCGCGCCGGCGGCGGAGGCCGCCCCGGAGCCCGTGCGGGAGGCCGCGTAATGGCCGCCCGCGTTCGCTCGGAATCGGCGCAGCGGGTCAGCGGCTGCATCACCGCTCTGCTGAGGGAGCAGCCCTTCTTCGGCAGCCTGGCGCTCCGCCTGCCTGTCCGCCCCGACGCCGGCCGCGAGACGCTGGCGAGCGACGGGCGGGAGATCCGCTATTCCCCGCAATGGATCGCGGAGACCGACGCACACCTCATCGAGACCGCGATCGCGCGGGTAGTGCTGGCCTGCGCCCTCAAGCACCACACCCGGCGGGCCGAACGCGACCCGGAGCGATGGCAGCGCGCCTCGCAGCTGGTCACCCACGGGCTGCTGCGGGACGCGGGCTTCACCCTGCCGCCAGACGCCGAGGCCTGGGACGGGATCAGCGTCGAGGAAGCCTATGACCGCCTGCCGGAGCCGGAACCGGACGACGACGGGTCCAGCGATGCCGGTAACCCGCCGTCCGGCGGCGGAGACGCCGGCGCCGATCCGGGAGCGGCGCCCTCCGAAGACGGAGGCCGCGGCGATGCCGGGGATACCGGCGATGCGCCGGATCCTCCGGGCGGCGATGACGGGGACGGCGGCGGCTCGCCGGAAACGTCGAACGATGACGACGCCGGTAACGACGGCAACGGCGCCCCCGCAAGCTGCGATCCGTCGGGCACCGGCGAGGTTATGGACGCGCCGGCCGGTGGCGACGGTGGCGTCGATTCCGCACCTTCGCCGGGCGAAATCACTGCCGAGGAGCAGGCCTGGGACGAGGCCATGCACCAGGCGCTCAGTCTCGCAAAGGCCGAGGGCAAGGCGCCGGGCGGGATCGAGGAGACCGTGCGCGGCGCCCATGCAAGCACGCTCGACTGGCGCTCGCTGCTCCGGCGCTACATGACCGACGCCGTGAAGAGCGACTACAGCTGGAGCGTTCCCAACCGGCGCTTCATCGACTCCGGCCTCTATCTCCCCTCGATCCGTTCCGACGGCATGGACGCCATCGCCGTCATCATCGACACTTCGGGCTCGCTGCCCGCGGCTACCCTGGCGGAGTTCTGGGCGGAGCTGCGCGAGGTCGCCAGCGAGATCAGGCCCGGGCGGGTCGTCGTGCTCCAGGTCGACGCCGCCGTGCAGGACGCGGCGGAATACGCGCCCGACGAGCTTCCCGACGAGATCGCGATCAAGGGGCGGGGCGGCACCGACTTCCGCCCGGGCTTCGCATGGCTCGACGAACAGGGGATACGGCCGGGCGTGTGCCTCTACTTCACCGACATGGAGTGCTCCGATTACCCCGAGTCGGAGCCCCCGTTTCCGGTGCTGTGGTGCGACTATGGGGACGGCGACAGCCCGTGGCGGCAACCCGAGCCCTGGGGCGAGCGCATCGACATCGCCCCCGCCGGGAGCGCGGCGCCGTGACCCGGGGCGTCCACGGCGCCCCCGCCACGGCGCTCAGGCAGGCGCTGGAAACCCTGGCGAAGCTCGCCTTCTGGATCGCCTGGACCGCCGATCCCGACCTGTATCCCGAGGCCCCGGTCAGCGCCTGCTGCCTGCGCGATGCGGCGGGCGGTCTCCGCAAGGCCGCCGACCATCTCGACGCCGCGGCCGAAAGGATCGACAAAATTGACTGCAATGCAGGCAATGCTTAACTTTGCGGCAACTGTGCGAACGGAGGATGCCCATGGCCAGCATCACCATCAGGAACCTCGACGAGGGGGTAAAGCGCCGCCTGCGGGTGCGCGCCGCCGAGAACGGCCGCTCGATGGAGGAAGAGGCCCGCGACATCCTGGGCCGCTCGGTCGGCGAGGCGCCGCCGCCCAAGGACCTGGGCCGGGCCATCCATGCCCGCTTCGCCGCGCTGGGCGGCGTCGAGCTCGAACTGCCCGAGCGCGGCCCGATGCGCCCCCCGCCCGAGTTCGGATGAGCGGGCGGTGATGATCGTCCTCGATACCAACGTGGTGTCCGAGTTGATGCGCCTCACGCCCGATCCTGCGGTCATGGCGTGGTTTTCCGGGCAGGACTCGGCCGGGCTGCACCTCACGGCGGTGAGCGAGGCGGAGCTGCGCGCGGGCGCGGCGATCCTGCCCCCGGGCCGGCGCCGCGACCGCCTCGCGGCCGAAATCGACGCGGTGATCGGCGAGGACTTCGCCGGACGGGTGCTGCCCTTCGACAGCGCCGCGGCCCGGGCCTATGCCGCGATTGCCGCGTCCCGCCGGTCCCAGGGCCGCCCGATCCTGGAGGCCGACTGCCAGATCGCCGCCATTGCCCGCGCGAGGGATGCGGCGGTAGCGACCCGGAACACCCGGGACTTCGCGCATTGCGGCATCGCCCTGATCGATCCCTGGACCGCAGGCTCCACCGCGCCCTGACCGTCGCCGCGCGTCCTCCAGTTCCGGGACCGCCGCGCGCCCTTCGACAGCCCTTCGCAACGTGCGACGCCGTGCCGGCCATTGCGCCGTTTCCCGATCCTGACATGAGCTTCGACAAGCGGCCGCCATCCCGGCCCTGCCGGTAGCGCCCCCGACCGGCGCGCTTCCGCCCGCACGCCTTGTTCCGCCGATTCCGATACCGCCGCCCCGCGCCGTCCGCCCGTTATCGGCGGCGGCGACCGCCGGGCTGCGCCGTCCGGAGGGGAGCATGGCGGCGGTTTCGGGCGGCGCGGACGCGGGCCGGCGGGAGTCGCTCGCCGAACCCCGCTCCCGTGCATTTCCACACACCATTGACGGAGGTTCACATGAACTTCATCGCCCCCGGGGCCGGGCCGCTCATCCGGGAGATCCCGCTCTCCCGGCTCGCGCTCGCGCCTGAGAACGTCCGCAGGACCCCGCCCGACCCCCGGGCCGACGCCGAGCTCAAGGCCTCCATCGCCGCCCTCGGCCTGCTGGAGAACCTGGTAGTCCGCGCCGATGACAACGATGCCGAGCGCTACGCGGTGGTCGCCGGCGGGCGCCGCTTCAGGGCCATGCAGGCGCTGGTGGAGGACGGCGTGCTCGATGCCGACCACCCGGTGCCCTGCCAGGTCAGGTCCGGCGATGCCGATTCCTCCGAACTCTCGCTCGCCGAGAACGTCATCCGCGTGCCGATGCACCCTGCCGACCAGGTGGTCGCCTTTTCCGAGCTCGCCCGGGCCGGCCAGTCGGTTTCCGCCATCGCGGCGCGGTTCGGCGCGTCGGAGCGCATCGTCGAGCAGCGCCTGCGCCTCGGCAATGCCGCGCCGGAACTGCTGGACGCCTACCGGGCCGACGAGATCGACCTGGAGGTGCTGAAGGCCTTCGCCGTCACGACCGACCGCGAGCGCCAGATGGCGGTATGGGAGCAGGTCGCGGGCCAGGGCTACCGCCCGTCGGCCTGGCAGGTGAAGCGGCTGCTGACCGAAGAGCGGGTGCCCGGCGCCACCGCAATCGCCCGCTTCGTCGGGGTCGAGGCCTATGAGGCCGCCGGCGGCCCGGTCATGCGCGACCTGTTCGCGGGGGACGACGAGAGCGGCGTCTGGTTCGAGGACCCGGTGCTGCTGGCGCAACTGGCCACGGACAAACTCCGGGCGGCCGCCGACGAACTCGCGACCCGCTGGAAGTGGGCCAGGGCCATGGTCGAGGTCTCGTGGGACGACGCCGCCCGCTACGGGCGCATCGAGCCCCAGCCGGCGGACCCCACTCCGGAGGAGCAGGCCGAGATCGCGAAGCTCGAAGCCCGGCAGGCCGAACTCACCGAGGTCGACGACGAGGAGTGGACCGCGGAGCTGGTCTCGGAAGCCGAGTCCATCGATACCCGCCTCGACGAGATCGCGGGCGCCGTCGAGGCCCGCGCGGTGTTCCGCCGCGAGGACTTCGCAATGGCGGGCTGCATCGTCACCGTCGGCCATGACGGTACGATGCAGGTCATCCAGGGGCTGGTGAAGCCCGAGGACATGCCGAAGCCGGAAGAAACCGGCACCGCCTCCCCGGCCGCCAACGGTCACGACCCGAATGCCACGACCCAAGGCGTCCACACCGGCGGTGCTGGCGTTCACACCGCCGGTACGTCGGTCTCGACGCCGATGGCGCCGCCGCGCGACCGCGAGTCCGAGGCGCGCAAGGAGGCGGGCGTCGGCATCGGGCTGGCGGACGATCTGCGCCATATCCGGACGGCGCTGGTGAAGGCGCATCTCGCCGGGGACTTCGAGGCCGCATTCGACCTCGCATTGTTCCAGTTGGGGCGCTCGGTGTTCACCAGCGGCTACAAGGCGCACGCGCTCGACATCGCGGTCAAGGAGACCCCCGACCGGCCGAATATCCGGATGAACGACGCCGGTTTCGCCGGCTGGTCGCCGGGCGAGACGATGCTGGAAGACCGCTCGGGCCTGGCCATGGACTGGCTGGAGATCGAGGATGACGGCCAGTCTTTCGCCGCGCTCCGGGCCTTGCCCGAGGCGGAGAAGCAGGCGCTGTTCGCCGCCTGCGTCGCGCGCACGGTGAAGCCCCAGCTCGCCTTCGAGCCCGAGGCCCGGCCGGAGCTCGAAGCCACAGTGGCCCGGCTCGACATCGAGTTCGCGAAGCACGTCCGGCCCACGGCGGACATGCTGTGGTCGCGGATCAACAAGAGCCGCATCCTGAAAATCGCCCGCGCGGTGCTGAGCCCGTCCTGGGCCACGGCGCGGTCGAAGAACAGGAAGCCGGTGCTGGCCGAGGCGATGGAGGCCGCGTTCGCGGCGGGCGACCCGCCGGTCGGGGTCAGCCCGGCCATGCACGCCGCCGCGCTCGCCTGGGTCCCGCCGGGGTTCGCGGCGTTCGACACGGGTGGCGAGGCGCACCGTGAGGAACCGGCCGGGACCGCCGCGGCCCCGGAACCCGCCGGGTCGGCCGCCGATACCGCGGCCGGGCAGGAAGAGGCGCCGCCCGCCGCCAACGGCCATGCGCCTGAAGCCGCGCCGGAACCGGAACCGGCGAATGGCGCGGCGGCCCAAGCCGGCAACGGCGCCGCCGGGCCGGTCGACCCCGGTCCGGACGCCGGTCGCAGCGATAGCGGGGAGGCCGATCCCGACCCCGCCGTCGCGGGCGGGCCGGACGGTATCGCGGCGGCTGGTGCAGTCAACGGCCATGCCGCCCACCCGGACCCGATGGAGATCCCCGAGTTCCTCCGCCGCGTCCACTAGGCGCCGTCGCACCAGCGCCCCGTCGGCGCATTGCCCTGGGTTCCACGCCCGAGGTGACGCCGGCGGGGCATTTCCGTTTCCGCATTTGCATGGAGGTCCATCCATGACCCGGACGATCCGCGCCCGCATCCACGAAACCGCCGTGAAGCGGGTCACTCGCATCTACGCCGCCACATTGGCCGACATCTTCGCCGAGACCTTGCAGAACAGCCGCCGCGCCGGCGCCGCGCGGGTGCGCATTACGGTTTCCGCCCCCGCCGCGCGGCCGGACGACATCGCCGCCACGACGGGCGAGACGCCGCTCACCGTCACCGTTTCCGATGACGGCGCCGGCATCGCCGATCCCGCCGTGCTGCTGAGCTTCGGCCAGAACGGCTGGGACGACGCCCTGGTGCGCCGGGAGGACGCCGCCGGCTTTGGCTTCGCCAGCCTGGCGCGCCGCAACTGCACCGTCTCCTCGCGGCCCCGTTCGCCGGACGGGGAGGTGTCACCCGGCTGGCAGGTCGAGCTGGAACCGGCGCATTTCCTCGGGGACGCTGACGCCGATGTCCACGCCGACGATGAGGCCCCGTATCCCTGGGGGACGGCGATCTCGTTCGAGGCCACCGAAACCATCGCGGCCATCCGCAATGCGGCCGAGACCGCCGCCCGTCATTACCCGCTGCCGGTCATGTTCGAGGATCGCACCCAGGACGCCGCCGCCGCTTCCGAACAGCTACCGCGCCAAGCCTTCCTCGACGGCGCGGTCCATGCCGAACCCTGGCGCGGCCTGGTCTTCGGGGTCTTCAAGAGCCGCCATGACGGTTACAGGGACCCCGACCTCAACTTCTTCGGCCTCACCCTGACGGTCGGCCTGCCCACGGTCGAGACCGTCCACGGCGCGACCTGGAGCGTGTTGGCGGATGTGGACGACTGCCCGGAGCTCGAACTGGTCCTGCCGGCGCGCAAGGAAGCCGTCGAGAACGCCTTCCTGACGGAGATGCGCGAGGCCGCGCGGCTGGCGGTCTACCGCGCCATGGCGGCCGATCCCTCACCGCGCCCGGTCTTCGAGGACTGGAGCCGGGCGCGCGAGGCCGGCATCGACATCGCGCCCCCGCCCGCCGTCTTGCGGCCCTGGCGGCCCGGCTTCGCCGACTGCAACGACTGGTACGAGGCAGGGAAGCTTTCCGACGCCGGCCGCGACGGCCTGGTCATGGACTGCGACCCCGAGCCGCCGGACGCCCAGGCGCTCTGGCGCGCCGCCGAACGCGACGGCATCGCATCGCGGCTGTTCGAGGCCGACCGCCGGCTCGAAGGCTACGACTGGTATGACGGGGTCGACCGGGCGACGGCCGTCTCCATCCTCGCCTCCGGGGACGGCGAATGGCTCTGGATCGACGACTGGCCCCTGCCCGAGCGGGCAGCATCGAGAGCGGACCGGCTGCCGTCCCGGCCCGCCGCGATCCGCATCGAACTCTCCGTCCGCACCGCAGCCGGACGCTGCCGCACGATCGGCATTCCGGCCGACGTTGCGTTCGCCGGCGAAGCCTGGAGCCACATCGACGACACGCTGCCATTGGTGACCCGGGACAGCGCCCTCCAGCCGCACGAGCTGGCCGCGCTTCTCCGGGCCGGGTTCTTCTCGCCCTCGGACGATGTCGAGGCGGACAGCTGGGAGACCCAGAAGGAGCGCTTCGACGAGCAGGCGCTGCACCTGGCGACGCGGCTGTTGCTCAGCGACGACGAGGCCTGCCGGCAGTCCATCGCCGAGGCTGTGCGGCGCGAGTTGGTCTGGTACGCGCCCCGCGACCGCACCGTCGACATCCGCATCCGACGGCCCGACGTGACCGTGACGCTGGGCGCCGCCGCGGAGGCCGCGCCGTGAGTCGGGCCTGGACCGTTCAGACCGGTTATGCGGCCTGGTACGCGAACACCGTCACCGTCGAGGCGGACACGCTCGATGAAGCGCTGGAGAAGGCCATCGAGGCCGCCAACGAAGACTCCACCGGCTGGAAGGTCCTCGATAATTCCGGAGAGACCTTCGTCCAGGCCGTATGCCAAGGCGCCGGCGTCGATCCGTGGGGCAAAGGCTCGCTACCCGT
>JAJEAZ010000610.1 GCA_022824105.1 Alphaproteobacteria bacterium | reverse complement strand
CCGCGCCGGTGCAACCCTCCATGGAGACTGGAATGAACTTCATCGCCCCCAGGGCCGAACCGCTCATCCGGGAGATCCCGCTCTCCCGGCTCGCGCTCGCCCCCGAGAACGTCCGCAAGACCCCGCCCGATCCGCAGGCTGACGCTTCGCTCAAGGCCTCCATCGCCGCCCTCGGGCTGCTGGAGAACCTGGTAGTCCGCCCGGATGAACCCGACGACGATGGCGCCGAGCATTATGCCGTGGTCGCCGGCGGGCGCCGCCTGAAGGCCATGCAGGAGTTGGTCGAGGACGGCGTATTCGACGCCGACCATCCGGTGCCCTGCCAGGTCCGGTCCGGCGATACCGAGCCCGCCGAGCTTTCGCTCGCCGAGAACGTCATCCGCATCGCGATGCACCCCGCCGACCAGGTGGTCGCGTTCTCGAAGCTCGCCGACGCCGGCCAGTCGGTTTCGGCCATCGCGGCGCGTTTCGGCGCCTCCGAGCGGGTCGTCGAGCAGCGGCTGCGCCTCGGCAACGCGGCACCGGAGCTGCTGGATGCCTACCGGGCCGACGAGATCGACCTCGAAGTGCTGAAGGCCTTCGCCGTCACCGCCGACCGCGAGCGCCAGATGGCGGTGTGGGAACAGGTGTCCGGGCAGGATTACCGCCCGTCCGCCTGGCAGGTGAAGCGCCTGCTGACCGAGGAGCGGGTTCCCGGCGCGTCGGCCGTCGCCCGCTTCGTCGGGGTGGAGGCCTACGAGGCCGCCGGCGGCACGGTCCTGCGCGACCTCTTCGCCGACGAATACGAGCACGGCGTCTGGTTCGAGGACCCGGTACTGCTGGAGAAGCTGGCGACCGACAAGCTCCGGGCCGCCGCCGACGAACTGGCGACCCGCTGGAAGTGGGCCGTCCCCATGATCGAGGCCGCGTGGGACGACACCGCCCGCTTCGGGCGCATTGAGCCCCAGCCCGGCGTTCCCACCGACGAGGAGAAGACCGAGATCGAGAAGCTGGAGACCCGCCACGACGAGCTGGTCAATCTCGACGAGGACGACTGGACCGATGAGCTGGTCGCCGAGGGCGAATCCGTCATGGCTCGGCTCGAAGAGATCCAGCGTGCCGTCGAGGCCCGCGCGGTGTTCCGCCGCGAGGACTTCTCCATGGCGGGCTGCATCGTCACTGTCGCCAATGACGGCTCCCTCCAGGTGATCGCCGGGCTGGTGAAGCCCGAGGACATGCCGAAACCGGCGGAAACCGGCGAGGCCGGCAGCCCGGCAGCGAACGGCCACGACCCGGATGCCGGGACCCATGGGGTCCACACCGCCGGTCACGCCGTCCATACCGGAGCCCCGTCCGTCAATCAGTCCGTCTCCACGCCGATGGCCCCGCCGAGGGATAGCGAGGCCGAGGCGCGCAAGGAGGCCGGCGTCGGCATCGGACTCGCCGACGATCTGCGCTCGATCCGCACCGCGCTCATCAAGGCATATCTCGCCGGCGACTTCGAGGCCGCCTTCGACCTCATGCTGTTCCAGATGGGCCGGGCCGTGTTCACGCAGGGCTACCACGAGCACGCCCTCGACATTGCGGTCAAGCAGACCCCGGACCGGCCCAACACCCGGATGAACGACGACGACTTCGCGGACTGGTCCCCGGGCGAGGCGATGCTGGCGGACCGCTCGCATCTGTCGCTCGACTGGCTCACGGCCGAGGACGACGGCGAATCCTTCGCGGCGCTCCGGGCGTTGCCCCGGGGCGAGAAGGAGGCGCTGTTCGCGGCCTGCGTCGCGCGCACGGTGAAGGGTCAGCTCGCCTTCGAGCCCCAGGCGCGGCCCGAGCTCGAAGCCACGGTGGCCCGGCTCGACATCGACTTCGCGAAGCATGTCCGCCCGACGGGGCCGATGCTGTGGTCGCGGATCGCCAAGGCACGGGTCCTCGACATCGCCCGCACGGTGTTCGGCCTCAACTGGGCGTCCGCGCGTTCGAAGTACAGGAAGCCCGCGCTCGCCGAAGCGATGGAAGCCGCCTTCGCCGCCGGCGACCCGCCGGTCGGCGTGAGCGCGGCGATGCACGCCAGGGCGCTCGTCTGGACGCCGCCCGGCTTCACGGCGTTCGACACGGGCGGCACGATCGGCGACGCCGGGGACGCGGCGACGGAGGCCGCCGCGACCGCGCCTGCCGGCGAGCCGGAGACCGGAGAAACGGTCGCTGACGCCGGAACCGATCCCGAAGATGCGGCAGCGCCGGCCGCCAATGGCCGTGCGACCGAGACCGCTCCCGAAACGGAAGCGTCGGGCGGTGTGGCGGCAAATGCCGACAACGGCGCCACTGAGCCGGTTGGCCCCGGTCCGAATGCCGATCCCGGCCTGGCTGTCGCGGGCGGGCCGGACGGCATCGCGGCGAACGGTCCGGTCAACGGGCACGGCGCGCCGCCGGACCCGATGGAGATCCCCGAGTTCCTCCGCCGCGTCCAATAGCCCTCGTCGCATCAGCGCCCCGTCCGGCACCTTCCCGCCGGGCGGGGCGTTTCCGATTCCGCAATAGCATGGAGGTCTGTCCATGAACCGGACGATCCGCGCCCGCATCCACGAAACCGCCGTGAAGCGGGTCACCCGCATCTACGCCGCCACGCTCGCCGACATCTTCGCCGAGACCCTGCAGAACAGCCGCCGCGCCGACGCCGCGCGGGTGCGCATTTCGGTTTCCGCTTCCACCGCCCGGTCGGACGATATCGCCGCCACGACCGGCGAGACGCCGCTCACCGTCACCGTTTCCGACGACGGCGCGGGGATCGCCGATCCCGCCGTGCTGCTCAGCTTCGGCGAGAACGGCTGGGACGACGCGCTGGTGCGGCGCGAGGACGCCGCCGGCTTCGGTTTCGCCAGCCTGGCGCGGCGCAACTGCGCGGTGTCGTCGAGGCCGCGCTCGCTCACCGGAGAAATGGTCCCCGGCTGGCGCGTCGAGCTGGAACCCGAGCACTTTCTCGGCGAGGCCGAGGCCGAAGTGCATGCCGACGACGGGGCGCCGTATCCCTGGGGGACGGCGATTTCGTTCGAAGCCACCGAAGCCATCGCCGCAATCCGCAACGCAGCCGAGAACGCCGCCCGGCACTTCCCGTTGCCGGTGATCTTCGAGGACCGCACGGACGGGGACACCGCCGGCCCCGAGGAGCTGCCGCGCCGCGCCTTCCTCGACGGCGCAGTCCATGCCGAGCCCTGGCGCGGCCTCGTCTTCGGGGTCTTCCGGAGCCGCCGCAGCGGCTACAACGACCCCGACCTCAACTTCTTCGGCCTCACCCTGCCGGTGAGGCTGCCGACCGTCGAGACCGTCCACGGCGCGACCTGGTCCGTGCTGGCGGACTGCCTGCCCCGGACGCGATCCGGGGTCGGCGATTGCCCCGATCTCGAACTCGTCCTGCCGGCCCGCAAGGAAGCGGTCGAGAACGCCTTCCTCAAGGACATGCGCGCCGCGGCCCGCCTCGCGATCTATCGCGCCATGGCGGCCGATCCCTCTCCGCGCCCGGCCTTCGAGGACTGGACCCGCGCGCGCGAGGCCGGCATCGACATCGCGCCCCCGCCGGCCGTGCTGCGGCCCTGGCGGCCCGGCATCGCCGACTGCAACGACTGGCGCGATCCGCCGAAGCTCGCGCCGACAGGCGCGGACTCGCTGGTCATGGCCTGCGACCCGGAGCCGCCGG
>JAJEAZ010000481.1 GCA_022824105.1 Alphaproteobacteria bacterium | reverse complement strand
GCGGGCGCGGGCGGGTGTCGGCGCCGGCGCGGTTCGCGCGCCTGATTGCGCGCGCGAGACGGCGCACGCACCTCTCGCGCTTGCTCACGCCGGGGGCTTTTTCGGCCCCCAGCCGGTCGCTTTCTGCAGAAACGCCGAAAGGCGGCCCCGGAAGCCGCCTCTCTACTTTCATTCTACACCATACCGCCAAATGTCAAGCCCATTCTGGAACAACAAATGAAAATACCGGATCTTTTTCATGGATTGCCAACGGAAACGGGGCCCGGACCGACGCCCGGCGCCCCGACGCTTTTCCCGCCATGCCTCTCCTCGCCATGCCTGGACTTGTTCCGGGCATCCATGCGGCCGTGCGCCGGAAGCGGTGGAAGTGGATGCCCGGAACAAGTCCGGGCATGACGGAGGGGGCGTATTCAGACATGGCGGAAAGCGAGGGGACAGGAGACGTTGCGCGCGCCCAAAACCCCGCCCGGCTTCGCCCGATGACTGAACTGGACAGCCGTGGAACAAGTCCGGGCATGACGGAAAGGGACGCGCTGGCTACAAGCCCACCGGAGATGCGTGCATGCGGTAGACCCCGAACGGGTTGCGCTCTATCCGCCCTTCGGGGCAGGAAACGCCTGTTCCGGGCGGTAACCGGCGAAGCTCGACAGGAATTGAGCGTCGCATTCCCGCTGCCAGCGCGTGCCGGGCAGGACGGCGCTGACGCAAGGATAGCGCTTGCGGAAGGCGGCCGTGCGCTCCGTGTTTTCGATGGCGATGGCGACGAGGCCGGCCACGCGGCCCTGCTGGCGCTCGACGAGGGCGACGGCGCCTTCCATCGTCCCGCCCGTCTCGATCCATTGGTCCACCAGCAGCACCCGCGTTCCGGAGGCGAAGGCCGGCAGGCGCATCTCCATATGCTGGGTCCGGCCCGAATAGTTGGTGAACGCCACGCTGTCCGTATCGACGCAGAGCTTGCCGGCCTTGCGGATCGGCAGGAACCCGACGCCCAGCCTCTCCGCCAGGGCCGCGGCCAGGACGAACCCCATGGCGTCCAGCCCCGCCACAACATCGGCCTCGACGCCTTCCAGATCGGCCTGCAGGTCGTCCAGCAGGTCGTGGAAGGCTGCCCCGTTGATGTAGATGGAGGTCGGGTCCAGCCAGGCGAACCGGCCGCCCTTGGTGTTCGGCGCCATCAGCCGGAGGTACCAGCGGTCGTGGCGGGGGCCCTTATCCATGGCTGGCGATCTCCCGGACGGTCCGCATCAGCTGCGCCAGCCGGGCGGGGTCGATATTGTAGAAATTGCCGGGCCGGTTGATCCCGGTGGCGACCAGGAAGGCGTCGACGTCGGCATAAGTGCGCGCATTCCCGGGCGTGACGCCGGAAGCCAGCGCCAACGGGGCATCGCCGATGCCGGCCCTGAACTCGCGAACCTTCCGCAGGTCGGCTTCTTGCCCGGTCGCAACGCCGGAGGTCGTGACGACATCCATGAAAGGCGCGGCCTCACGCGCGGCGTCCTGCCAGTGCGCCGGTTCCACGGGGCGCTGTTTCTTGAACGCCGTGCCGCCGAAATAGAGCCCCGGCCAGCCGCTGGCCGTCCGCACGGCGGCAATCTGCCGGGCTTCGGACGAGTCGCGCCCGGTCTCGTCGATCCGCGCATTGTCGGCCCAGTATGCATCGACCGGGCAGCCCGCCTTCTCCAGCCCGCCCAGAACCGGGAACGCTTCGCGGCCCGTGACGGCCAGGAAGTTGACCCCCATCCAGAGCGAAGGCCACGCGCTGCGGGTTTCGCGAACGATCGGCAGAAAGGCATCGACGCCGAAATCGTGATTGATGAGGAAGCAGCCGGGGGCGCCCTCGCCGACCAGGATGCGGATGTTCTCGCTCACCTGTCCGTTATCCAGCGCATGGATCACGGGCAGGACCACCGGGCCCGACGCCTTGAAAAGCTTGCGAAATTCCCGACGTTTCATGCAGGGAATCTACCGTTTGACCCGCCGGGCAGTCAAAAAAGTTCCTTGCCGCGCCGCGCCCTTCGGGGGTTTGATGCAACCTGCAACCGACGGGAGATCGAATCATGAGCGAACAGGTGAACCTGACGCGCCGCAAGGTGCTCTTGGCGACAGGCGCGACGGCGCTCAGCGCCCCGTTCGTGAGCCGCGCCTGGGCCTCGACGACCGAGATCAACATGCTCGCCTGGTACGGCCATGGCGAGCCGGACATCGTTGGCGCCTTCGAGGAAGCCAACAATGTGAAGTTCAAGCCCAAATACTATGCCGGCGGTGACAACATGCTGGCGCTGATCGCACAGTCGCCCCCGGGCACTTACGATGTCATCCTGTCCGACGCCGAGTTCGTCCAGCAGTTGAACGCCGCCGGCTACATCGAGCCCCTGGACGTGAACGACTATCCGTTCGACGACATGCTGCACGAGGACTTCACGAAGTACCCGGGGCACTGGATCGACGACACGCTGTTCTCGATGATGGTGCGGTTCGGGCATCTGGGCGTCAGCTACAACACGACCGCGATCTCCGCCGAAGACGCCATGAGCTACAAGTGCTTCTGGAAGCCCGAGGTGAAAGGCAAGGTCGGGCATTTCGACTGGCACCTGCCGTCGCTGGGCATGATGAGCCTCTATAACGGCAACGGCGCCGGCCTCTGGGACCTTGACGACGGTGAATGGGAGGCGGTGCAGAAGACAACCCTGAGCCTGCGCCCGCAGGTCGGCGGCTTCTTCGACTTCGGAGGCACCTTCAACAGCCTGAAAAACGGCGAGATGCTGGTCATGTGCGGCATCGGCGACTGGATTACGGGCGTGCTGGAAAAGGACGGCGCGCCGGTGGCCTCGGTCATTCCGAAGGAGGGCGGCATCCAGTGGACGGAGAGCTACTGCATCGGCAAGGACTCGTCCAAGGCCGACATGGTCAAGAAGTTCATCCAGTACATGCTGAGCCCCGAGGGGCAGGTGAAGTCGGCGCAGATGGCCGCCTATCCGGCCAATTGCATCACCAAGGGCGGACGCGCGGCCCTGGTTGCCGCCGACAGGGCCGAGGCGGAGCGGACCAACCAGGTGGACGGGAACCCGATGGACCCGATCGCGCTCATCAATGAGGGCCGCATCCACTACCGCGATATTCCGATCAACCAGACGCTCGAGGACTGGAACGACTTCTGGTCCGAATACAAGAACGCCTGATGCCGGGGCGAGCGCGTCCGGGACCGCTCTGCCGGTCCCGGACGCTGACCTGTGGGCCCTCCGCGCCAGAACCCTGACGGCGCGGGACCCGTTGCGCCCTCCCTGTATGTCCAAGCGTGCGCCATGAACCGATTCGCGCTCGCCTTCCGGCTTCCGATCATCGTCTGGCAGGGGCTGTTCTTCCTCGGCCCCCTGTTCTTCATGATCGCGATGAGCTTCTTCCTGGTGAAGAACTACCGGATGGAGGAGGCGTTCGAGCTCAAGAACTGGGCGCGGATGCTGACGCGGGGCTATGTCTGGGACAGCTACTGGTACACCTTCGGCATGGCGGGCCTGGCGACGCTGGTGGCGACGCTGGTCGCCTTCCCGGCCGCCTACGCGCTGGCATTCCGGGTGTCGGAGGCGGCACGGCGCTGGGCGATCTTTCTGCTCATCATCCCGTTCTTCACCTCCTATCTGGTGCGCACCTTCTCCTGGTATGTGATCCTGGCGGAATCGGGCGTCATCAATGCCGGGATCGGCGCTGCCGGGCTTGGTCCCTACACGATGCTCAACACGCCCTTCGGCACGGTCGTCGGCTATCTGACCCTGACATTGCCGCTGGTCGTCATCCTGCAGACCGTCTCGCTCGCGAACATCGACCGGAACCTCGTCCAGGCCGCGCGCAACCTGGGGTGCCCGCCCCGGCGCACGCTGTTCGCCGTGATCGTGCCGCTGGCGAAGGCCGGGCTCATCATCGCGGCGCTGTTCTGCTTCATCCTGTCCTTCGGGGATTTCGTCGCGCCCTATTATCTGGGCGGATCGAAACCGCCCACGCTGCCGATACTGATTATCGACACCACGAAATCCGGCCAGCAATGGCCGCGCGCATCCGTGGTCGCGGTGATGATGATGCTCACGCTCTTTGCTATCGCCGCCACGTCCATCTGGCTGGCATACCGCAAGAGGCTGTCGGCATGAGCGCGCGCATCGGGACCGTCCTTCTGCTCGGCTGGCTGTTGCTGGTATTCGTCTTCATCTTCGCGCCGATCGTCGCGTCGGTGGTGTTCTCGTTCAACTCCGACCGGTTCCCGACGATCCCGCTGGGCTCATTCACCACCCACTGGTACGACACGATTTTCGCCGATGCCGAGATCGGCGAGGCGGCCCGCAACTCGATCATCGTCTCGCTTTCGACCTCCGTTATCGCGACGACTCTGGGCTTCGCCACCGCCTATACCGACTATCGCTACAGCTTCCGCCTCAAGGGGCCGTATCTGGCGCTGATCCTGCTGCCGCCGACGATCCCGCTCATCATCATGGCGCTCGCCATGCTGGCCTGGCTGTCCTGGATCGGGGCGTCGGGCCAGCTCTGGTCGATTATTGTCGCCCATTCCGTGCTGACGGCGCCCTTCGCCATGGCGATCATCCGCCTGCGGCTGAACCAGATCGATCCGAACCTGGAGGCCGCGGCCTGGAACCTGGGCTCCTCCGAGTGGCGGGCGCTCAGGTCGGTCATCCTCCCGTTCTGCCGGCCCGCCATCGTCTCGGCCGCCTGCCTGACCGCCGCCGTCTCCTTCGACGAGTTCGCGGTGGCCTGGTTCGTAAGCGGGCTGAACAAGACCGTGCCGGTGATCGTCCTCGAGATCGTCCAGGGCAATATCGACCCGCAGGTGAACGCCATCGGCTCGCTGGTGTTCCTGACCTCGATCACGCTGGTGGTGCTCGCCCAGATC
>JAJEAZ010000600.1 GCA_022824105.1 Alphaproteobacteria bacterium | reverse complement strand
CCGGCCGCGTCGCTTTCGGGGAGATGCTGGAGACCGCCGACGCCATCTCCATCCACTGCCCGCTCAACGAGGAGACCCGCGGGCTGATCGGCCGGGCGGAGTTCGAGGCGATGGGCCGGCGGCCCTTCCTCGTCAACACGGCGCGGGGCGGCATCGTGGACGAGGCGGCGCTGGCCGAGGCGCTGGACCGGGGAACGATCCGGGGCGCGGCGTTCGATGTGGCGACCGTCGAGCCGCCGCCCGAAGGCCATCCCCTGCCCGCGCTTGCCGGGCGCCCCAATGTCATCGTCACCCCGCATGTCGCCTGGGCGAGCGAGAAAGCCATGGCCGCCCTGGTGGAAGGCTTCGTTTCGGGCCTGGAGGCCTGGGCGCGCGGCGAGATGCGCAACCGCGTCGCTTGACCCGCCGGGCGGCGTCGGGCGAAATCGGCCCCGTTTCCCTATCCATCGCAAGGCAGGGCCGTTCATGCCGATCGTCAACCGCATAGCCGAGTTCCACGAGGAGATGACCGCCTGGCGGCGCGAGCTCCACATGTATCCCGAAACGGCCTTCGAGGAGGTGAGGACCTCCGCCTTCGTCGCGGACAGGCTGAGGGAGTTCGGCGTGGACGCGGTCCACACGGGTATCGCGAAGACGGGCGTCGTCGCCGTTTTGCGGGGCCAGGGGGACAGTTCGCGGTCCGTCGCGATCCGGGCCGACATGGACGCGCTCGACATCGAGGAGGCCAACGATGTCGAGTACAAGTCCCGCAACCCCGGCAAGATGCATGCCTGCGGCCATGACGGGCACACGACGATGCTGCTCGGCGCCGCGAAATACCTTGCCGAGACGCGCAATTTCGACGGCACGGTCTATTTCGTCTTCCAGCCCGCGGAGGAGAACGAGGGCGGCGGGCGCGCCATGGTCGAGGACGGGCTGTTCGAGCGCTTCCCGGCGGACTCGGTGTACGGGATGCACAACTCGCCCGGCGTGCCGGTCGGGCGCTTCACCACCCGCGCCGGGCCGGCCATGGCGGGCTTCGACATTTTCGAGATCGAGATCGACGGCTACGGCACCCATGCCGCCCGCCCGCACCAGGGCGTCGATACGGTCGTCATACAGGCCCAGATCGTCACCGCGCTGCAGACCATCGCGAGCCGGTCGGTCAACGCCATCGACTCGGTCGTGCTGACGATCACGCAGGTGCATGGCGGCGACACCTGGAACGTGATCCCGCAGAAGGTCGTGCTGCGCGGCACGGTGCGCGCCTTCAAGCCGGAGGTGCAGGACCTGACCGAAGCGCGCATGCGGCGCATCTGCGACAGCATTGCGGAGGCCTTCGGCGCCACCGTCTCGGTGCGCTACGAGCGGCGCTATCCACCGACCGTGAACGACGCCGACCATGTCGATATCGCCGCCGCCGTCGCGGCCGACGTGTTCGGCGCCGGCAATGTGAGCACGGACGCGCCGCCCGGCATGGGCTCGGAAGACTTCTCCTTCATGCTGAACGCCAAACCGGGCGCCTATGTTCGCATCGGCAACGGCGCAGAGGGCGAACATGGCGGCGTGGTCGTCCACAACCCGCATTACGATTTCAACGACGAGGCCCTGCCCTGGGGCGCCACCTACTGGTCGCGCCTGGTCGAAACCGTGCTGGTGCGCGCATGAAGCTCCGGGATTTCGACGCGCTCAGCTTCGACTGCTACGGCACGCTGATCGACTGGGAGACCGGCATTCTCGACGCCTGGCGCCCGTGGGCCGCGCGGGAAGGCGTCGAGGCCGCGGACGGCGCCGTGCTCGAACGGTTCGCCGCCAACGAGTCGCGCCAGCAGGCGGAAACGCCCGGCCTGCCCTATCCGGAAGTCCTGGCGCGGACCTTCATGGCGATGGGCGCGGATTTCGGGCGCGCGCCCGTCGAGGGCGATGCGGTCGCGTTCGGCCGCTCCGTGCCGGACTGGCCCGCCTTTCCGGACAGCACGGAGGCGCTGGCTTACCTCGGCCGGCATTACGACCTGATCGTGCTGTCGAATGTGGACCGGGAGAGCTTCGCCGCCTCGGCAGATCGCCTGGACACGCGCTTCGACGCGGTCTTCACGGCCCAGGACATCGGCTCCTACAAGCCCGCGCCCGCCAATTTCGATGCGCTGGCGGCCGGCCTCCAGGCGCGCGGCATCGCGAAGGCGCGGGTGCTGCACACGGCGCAGTCCCTGTTCCACGACCATGCGCCGGCCGCGGCCGCCGGGTTCGCCACCTGCTGGATCGACCGGCGCAAGGGCCAGGCGGGCTGGGGCGCCACCATGCCGCCGCCCTCGGAGGTGCAGGTGGACTTCCATTTCGGCTCGATGGCGGAGCTGGCCGAAGCGCACCGGCGCGAAGCTTAACCCCGGCCCCGGCGGCGGCTACAATCCGGCAGGCGGCCAAGGGGGTGCGTGCGTCATGCTCAAGAGCATAGTGGTGGCGGTGGATGCGTCGCCGTCCAGCGTGGAGGCGGAGAAGCTGGCGCTGGCCATTGCCGACAGTTACGGCTCGCAGCTCGTCGGCATCGGCGTGCTCGACACGCCTTTCTTCAGGGCGCCCATGGCGCGGCCGATGGGCGCCGGCGCCTACAAGGAGCATCGCGACGAAACGCTGCTGGAGGCGGCCCGCGAACGTCTGGAAGCGCGGTTGAAGGAGTTCGAGGCCGCCTGCGCTGCGGCGGGCGCGGCTTACGGGGCCATCGAGGCCGAGGGCGTCCCGCACGAGCTCATCGAGGCGGAAGCGGACCGCCACGACCTCATCGTCATCGGGCGCGAGACCAACTTCCACGGGGAGGAGAAGCACGACATCGCCGCGGTCGTCCAGCGCCTGCTGCACGACAATCCGCGGCCGGTCGTCGTGGTGCCCCCTGCGCCGCAGTCCGGCGAACGGGTGGTGGTGGCCTTCGACGGCAGCCGGCAATCCTCCCGCGCCATGCACATGTACATCCTGCTGGGCCTCGCGAAGGGGCAGGAAGCCCATGTCGTCAGCATTGCCGCGAACCGCGCTGCCGCTCAGGAAACCGCCGCCAAGGGCGCCGGCCTGTTCCGCTCCCACGGGTTCGACGCCGAGGCGCATGGAATCGCGGCGCGCGGCAATCCCGGGGACGCCATCCTGGCTCACGTGGAGTCCATGAACGCCGGCATGCTGGTCATGGGCGCGTTCGGGCGCCACAACCTCGTCCACAACATTCTCGTCGGCTCGGCCACCCGCCGGCTGCTGCATGACTGCCCGGCGCCGGTTTTCGTCCATCACTGACCGGCGGGTCTATGCGCCCCAGTGCTCCC
>JAJEAZ010000694.1 GCA_022824105.1 Alphaproteobacteria bacterium | reverse complement strand
TGCGACGCCTCAGCTTGCGGAGTCGAAGAACCCGCGGATCATCGCCAATGCATCGGCCTCCGACTTGCTGGCCTGGAGCTTTTCAGTCCAGTGCCGTCCGGGATGGAGCGTATCCCACCAGCTTCTTTCGCTCCCGCTTCTTCCGCCTCCGGGGTCGTGGTCCCCGAAGCCGTCGAGGCACACATTCCAAAGCGGCCGATGGTGGTTGACGAGAAAACGCTCCGCGAGAGTGATCCACACAGGGACCACGGACAAATGCCGGCAGGAGAAGTCCGGGAGGTCGAGATTGTTCGCTGCAGTAATCGATCGCGCGTGTTCTCTAAGCCTTTGACGTAAAAGACCGGCTTGGTGACATCGACATCCCCTCCTCGCCGCGATCCGGGCGGAACGGCCTTGCCGACATAGATGGGGTCGTCGGTTCCGGAAATCGGGCGATAGGCATCGAACGGGCCAGCGTAGAATAAGGCGTAAATTCCCGGGCCCGCAACGTCATCGGCGCCGTCCAGAGGGACTTTGGGCTGTTCGCCGAAATGCAGCGCGAGACCGGCCATAAGGTTTGGGGATTATATACGAAAGTGCCCAAGCGGCGTCAGTCTGACGGCTTCGGCTCCCGCTTGAGATAGTCCCATTCGTGCTCGCCGCGCGGCGGCGCAGTGACGAGCGCGCGCAAGACATTCTCCGTGCTGTCCGGGATCGGCTCCGGCATGGGCTTCTCGACCGGGCGTCCGCGCTTCGGGCTGTCTGTCATGGCAGGCAGCTTAGACCGGGCATTCAGTCCTGGACAACTATCCCGAGACATTTGAAGGTCCGCAGCGACGAGCGGCTCACCTGACTTAGAGCCTTCATAACCCGCAACCGCCACGCGCTGGCCGAAGCGGGCCGGTCGGAAGGTTCGACCTGTGCCGCTTGAAGAAGCACGACCATCGCGTCCCTGTATTCGGTGACTTCCGGCGCGCACGGCTCCGGAGTGTGGGCTTGCGCTGCTGGCGCCGTCAGCCATGCACATACGGCGAGCGCAGCAAGTGTCTGCTTCATGGAGCTCTCCCGGTCGCGGTCACGCGCCCGGCTGGCGCCGGGCCGTTGTCACCATCCGCGATCAAGCAGAGAGCCCCGCCTATTCGCCAAGCGCGGGGAGCTACCCCATGCCGGGTATCAGGCTGTTCTATTCAGCGGGCGACCCGACAGAGCGGGATCGCGAATGGTGACGGTGGGATATTGCCTGCAATGGTGCCGACGGGCAACATGAGCAGCCCGATGAACAGGAAGAATCAACGATGAAGGAAGTGCCTAATCCTCTTCAGCCGCCCGTGTTGCCGCAAGCTGACGGTTCAAGTCATCCCATTCGGCCTGTGTCAGCCTTGGGAGCGGCACTGGACGCATCGGGGGGAATGGTGGTGGTGCGGTTCCGCGACCCGGACAATCAGAGGGACTTTCCGTTTTTGCTTTCCCCTCCGGCGGCGAAGCAGCTTGCGGAGTGTCTGGAGAAGGCGGTTGACGACTATCTGCACTCCGCGCCCCTGCCGACGCTGGAGCTTCCGCCGGGCGTGAGCCTTCCCGATCTGGAAACCGAATAACGTTGGACATTGCCGCGCACTCCCGGCTATCATCGTCGGGAGGGTTGGTCCTTCCTGCGCGGCTTTGCAGGCGAAGCGCAGTCAGTCAGCGGTGAGGTCGGCATAGCGGAGACGCTTGCCGACCGAACCTTTTACCATAGCGGTCATTTGGTCAATCGTGTCGCGAGGCCGCGCATTGTGCCGGCCTGCGAACTCGCCGATGTAGCGGTCAAGGTGCTTCTCGGAGAAGTGGTGGAATGTGCCCTGATAGCCGCGCTTGAGCATGGCCCAGAACGACTCTATGCCGTTGGTATGGGCCTGGTCCCGGACATACTCGCCAACGCTGTGATTGACGGCTTCATGGCGGAACCCGCGTATGTTGCGATACGGCCCGGCGTCGTCGGTATAGAGGGCAGCGCCCGGCTCCGTCCGTTCGCGAACGAACCGCTGTAGCGTCCCCGCGTCCATGCCGGCGACGGCCTGCGCGCTGACCCGGTTGGTCTCCCGGTCCTTTGCGCCGGCGACGGCCGCCTTGCCGACCGCGCCGCGGCCTGTCATGGCCTTGCGCTTCGCCTTGGGCATGTTCTTGCGCTTGCCGCCGATATAGGTCTCATCGACTTCCACCGGCCCGGAGAACGGCCCGCTTTCCCGCGCCCATGTCTCCCGGATGCGGTGCGCCAAGTGCCATGCCGTCTTCTGCGTGACGCCGAGATCCCGGTGCAGCTTCATGCTGGCCTGTCCCTTCAGGCCGGTCGTCATGAGGTAGCCCGCCAGCGCCCACACTTGCAGCCCCAGCTTGGACGACTGCATGACGGTCCCGGTCTTGACGGAGAACCGCTTGCGGCATGACCGGCAGCGGAAGGGCATGGTCTTGTGCGCCGCGCCGGTCTGCACCTTGTCGGAATCGCAGTAGGGGCAGCGAACGCCGTCCGGCCAGCGCGCCTCGATGAACCACGCCTCGGCCGCTGCATCGTCGGGGAACACGCGCATGACTTCGACGAGGGACATGCCCTTGCGGAAGTGCTTGCCCGGTGCGTTCTGTGCCATGACTGCCTCCGATGATTACGGAAGCAAAGTGCCCGGATTGTTGCTTACCGTCAACTCCTAAATGGGCACTTTCGTATATAATCCCCTAAGGTTTTCGTAAGTCAGAGGGTCGTAAAGCTGGACGCTCATGGCCGCTGCAACTCGACTACCGACTCGTAAAGGCGGCTGCCATTGGCTTTGCCGACCCGGACGCTGGAATTGACGATGCTGTTGCCGACGCGGGCATCGCGCGGCGTGTGTATGTCGACAGCCTCCATGCCGGCGCGCTCCGCGATTTCCGCGAGGAAGCGGTCGGTCGGCACCGGTATCCCCTGCAGGATGCTGTTGCCGATAACGACCAGGGCAGTGGCGCCGGGGCGGAGGCACCATTTCATGCCTTCGGCAAAGCGCAGACAATCGTTGAAATACAGTGCGGCATAGTTGGCCCAGCCCTGACCGCCATATATTCTTTTTTCGGGATTTACAGCGCGCAGGTCGTATATCAGAGAGTTGATTTCAGCATTTGCAATCGCGGGATCGAGGGACACGGGGTCCATATCCCTGGCCGTTTGCCAGTAGGTCCCGAAATTCCTTTGTTCCAGTTTCTTGAAATCCTTGGGAGAATTGCAAAACCCCAACCAGTAGAGATGAGGCCGTGTGTTGCGATTGTAGTGATAATTATTCAGATATGGCGGTGAGGTAATCAGTAAATCCACGCTTCCCTGCTCCACTTCCTTATAGAATTCGAAAAAGGAAACGCCATATATTTTACTGCGCCTTTCTTGTCGATTGCTTCGGTTTTTCTTCCAAAAGTCAGCATCGGCGGCCATCTCGGTCAGCTTTTCAGCTAATTCCGCGAATACGGGATAGTCATCGACGTCAGACCGGCCGGCCGTCGCCTTGCGCCCAAGGCTGGGTTCGTAGGAATAATTCGAATAGGTCACCATCGTCGATGCGAACGCGAGACGGAAGAAGTCGGCCACCAGATAGTCGGAAAGCTCCGCAATGAAGTCGTGCGCGGTCAATACCTTCCGTTGAACGTCAGGACTATAGAACGCGGCCCTTGTGCTGAAGCCGGCCGGAGGCGTCGCACGAGGCTCCCGGCCGCGCCGTTCGGCATCGTGGGCGAAGCGCTCGAAGGCGTCGATGGCGTCGCGCAGGCGTCCGGTATCGACGAGATGGGCGGCGAGTTTCGTGCGCGCAGCGAACGCCGCATAGGGGTTGATCTCGAACCCGACCGATTCGTGTCCCTTCCGGTCGGCTTCGACAAGCGTCGTCCCGACACCGGCGAAGGGATCGAGCACCGCACCGGGACCGTCCATGTGCATGTCGATGGCGCTGGTCACGAACTGGCGGGAATAACCCGCAATCCACGGAACCCACCGGTGAACGGGCTCGCCGCGGTTCGAGGAAAAAGCCAGATCGCGAAAATCCGACCGGGCGCCGTTGCCTGCCTTCGCATCGCTTTGCGGGTCGTCAAGAGGCAACAGCATGGTCTCCCGGTTTGCCATTACGCCCGGCCGCTCCTTCGTCGGGAGTCCGACTGCGTTGCGAACAAATGCAGAAACATGAAAGCCCGATTCTGCCGTTGCATCAATAGCCTTTATCCCCCGCCCGCCATCGTATCCATCCGCCCCTCATTGGCGTCCTCGGCGCGCTGGCGGGCGGGGCGGGCGTGGAGGCGGGCGTCGTAGTCCCGGAGGACTTGCGGCACGGCGACGTCGCGGCGGCCGGCCCAGCCGAGGCAGGAGCCCAGCATGATGTCGGCGACCGAGAAGGTCTCGCCCAGCAGCCACGGCCGGCCGTCGGCCAGCGCCGCCTCGGCCTTGGCCGCCTGCTTCAGCCAGTATTCGCGCGCGCCCGACACCGCGACCGGCGCCTCGCCGTAGATTTCCGAAAGGTCGCCGTGGCGGCGGATGACGTAGAGCGAGGTCGCATCCAGCTCCATCGCCACATAGAAGCACCATTCCAGCACGCGCGCGCGCTCGGCCTCGGGCCAGAGGTCCACCCGGTCGCGGAAGCGCGCCGCCAGTTCCAGCGCAATGGCGCCGGACTCGGTGTAGCGCACGCCGTCGATCTCCATCGTCGGGATCTTGTGCAGCGGATTGACGGCGCGGTAGGCGGGCGCCGTCTGCTCCGGCGTGCGCGTGCGGATCGGCGTCGTCCCGTATGTCAGGCCGAGCTCCTGCAGGGTCCAGTGGACGCGGAGCGCGCGGGTGGAGACGATGCCCCAGACGTGGATTGCGGTCATGCAAGCGCCCTTTCGAGAATGCGCGCGGGATGTTCGGCCGCCCTGCCGGCGCCGTCGGCGATCTGGTGGCGGCAGCTTGTGCCGTCGGCGGCGATGAGCGTGTCCCGCCCCTCGGCCCGCACGGCCGGCAGCAGCGCCGCCTCGGCCATCTTCATCGAGACCTCGTAATGCTCGGCCTCGTAGCCGAAGCTGCCGGCCATGCCGCAGCAGGAGCTCTCGACCAGCGCCGGCTCCAGCCCCGGCACCAGCGCGAGCGCGGCCAGAACGGCATCCGGCCCGTCGAAGCTCTTGCGGTGGCAATGGGCGTGGACGAGCGCGCGGCTTTCGGGCAGGGCGCCGAGCCGCTCCGCCAGCCGCTCCGCCGCCTCGCCTTGCGAAACCAGGCTCTCCAGCATGACGGCGCTTTCCCCGACGCGGGCGCTCTCCGGCCCCGGCAGCACGGCCTGCAGCTCGTCGCGGAAGGTGAACAGGCAGGACGGCTCCAGCCCGACTATGGGCGCGCCGGCCTCGGCATGGGGCAGCAGCATGGCGACGGAGCGGCGCATCTCGGCCCGCGCCCGGTCGATCCGCCCGGCCGCCAGCCAGCTGCGCCCGCAACAGGGGGGCCGCGCGCCGCCGTCCCCGCGCGGATGGCGCACGCGGAAGCCGGCAGCCTCCAGCACGGTCACGGCCGCGCGCGCGTTCTCCGGCTCGAAGGCGGTGTTGAAGCAGTCCGCGAACAGCAGAACCTCCGACTGCCCGTTCGCCGGCTCCCCGCTATCGGCCGGGTCGAAGCGGTCGCGGCGCCAGGCCGGCAGCCGGCGATGCCGGGAGAAGCCGGTCGCGCGCTCGCGCAGCGCCCTGAGCGGAGCGGAGCGCTCGGCGGCGTTGAGCAGCGGGGCGAGCGGCGCCAGCCGGGGCGCGTAATGCGGCAGGGAGGACACCAGACGGTCCCGCAGCGTCAGGCCCCGCCGGGCCTTGTAATGGTGCAGGAACTCGACCTTCATCCGCGCCATGTCCACCCCGGTCGGGCATTCGCGCCGGCAGCCCTTGCAGCCGACGCAGAGCTCCATGGTCCGCGCCATGTCGTCGGAGGTGAGCGCATCCGGGCCGAGCTGGCCGGAAAGCGCCAAGCGCAGCGTGTTGGCCCGCCCGCGCGTCAGGTCCCGCTCCCGCCCCGTCGCCCGGAAGGAGGGGCACATCACGCCGGGGTCGGCCTTGCGACAGGCGCCGTTATTGTTGCACATCTCGGCCGCGCCGAGGAAGCCGCCGGGCCAGTCGGACCAGTCGAGCGCCGGCGCGAGCGGGGCCGCCGCATAGCCCGGCCTGAAGCGGAAGAGCGAGCGGTCGTCCATCCGGGGCGGGCGGACGATCTTGCCGGGATTGAAGAGGCCCCCGGGGTCGAAGGCGTCCTTCACCTCCTCGAAGGCGCGCACCAGCGAAGGCCCGAACATGCGCTCGTGGAACTCCGAACGGATGATGCCGTCGCCATGCTCGCCGGAATGGCTGCCCTTGTATTCGCGCACCATGGCGAAGGCTTCCTCCGCAATGGCGCGCATGGCGGCCGCGCCCTGCGGCTGCTTCAGGTTCAGCACCGGGCGCACATGCAGCAGCCCGACCGAGGCATGGGCGTACCAGGTGCCGGTCGTGCCGTGCTTCTCGAAGACGCGCGTCAGCCGGTCGGTGAAGTCGCCCAGCTCCTCCAGCGGCACGGCGCAGTCCTCGATGAAGGAGACCGGCTTGCCCTCGGTCTTCATCGACATGACGATGTTGAGCCCCGCCTCGCGCACGCCCCAGATGCGGGCCTGGAGCGCCGGATCGACCGCCCGGACGACGGCGCCGGGGTGGCCGAGGTCGCTCATCGCATCGTCGAGCGCCTCCAGCCGGGCGAGCAGCGCCGCCCTGTCCCCGCCGGCGAACTCGACCAGCAGCAGCGCGTCCGGCCGTCCCTGCACGACCTCATGCACGGTCTCGCGGAACATCTGGATGCCGCGCCCGAGCTCGATGATGGTCCGGTCCACCAGCTCGACCGCATCGGGGCCGAGCGCCACCAGCCGGGGCACGGCGTCCATGGCGTCGCGGAAGCGCGGGAAATGGCACACGCCCAGCACCCTGTGCGCCGGCACCGGCTGGAGATCGACCTCGATGGCGGTGAAGAAGCCGAGCGTGCCCTCGGAGCCCACCAGCAGGTGCGCCATATTGTGCCCGGCGGCGTCGACGCTCTCCAGATTGTAGCCGCCGACCTTGCGCAGCACGTCCGGGAAGCCGCGCGCGATGGCGTCGCGTTCGCGTTCGGCGATGGCGCGCATCCGGCGCACGAGGTCGATATAGCCCGGGGTGCCGCCGCCGGAGCCGAGATTGCCCGGCACATTGGCGAAGCGGTGGCGGCTGCCGTCGGCCAGGATCGCCTCTATGGCATGGGTGTTGTGGACCATGTTGCCGTAGCGGATCGAGCGCGAGCCGCAGGAGTTGTTGGCCGCCATGCCGCCGAGCGTGGCCCGGCTGGCGGTGGAGATATCGACCGGGAACATGAGGCCGTCGCGGCGGAGCCGGGCATTCAGCCGCCCGAGCACGACGCCCGGCTCGACCCGCGCCCGCCGGTTCGCGGCATCGATCTCCAGGATACGGTCCAGATGCGCGGAGCAGTCCAGCACCAGCGCTTCGCCGACCGTCTGGCCCGCCTGGGAGGTGCCGCCGCCGCGCGCCAGCACCGGCGCGCCCTCCTCGCGCGCGATCGCGAGCGCCGCCTCGACATCCGCGACCGAGCGCGGCCGCACCACGCCTATGGGTTCGATCTGGTAGATGGAGGCGTCGGTGGCGTAGCGCCCGCGCTCGAACGGGTCGAACAGCACCTCGCCCTCGATCTCCGCGCGCAGCCGCGCCGCCAGCCGGGGATCGCCGGCCCGGCCGCCGGCCCCGCGTTCGGCCGCTAGCGGACGCGCCACGGTCCGCCGGGCCTTCTGCACGCTGTTTCCGCGCCCTCTGTTTCCGCGCGGCCGGCCGCCTGCCAGCTTTTCCAGCCATAGCTGACACAGGCCTCGCCGGCGGCGGAACGCCAGCGCTGCTTCGCGGTTATGGTG
Source organism: Alphaproteobacteria bacterium (assembly GCA_022824105.1). Taxonomy (GTDB): domain Bacteria; phylum Pseudomonadota; class Alphaproteobacteria; order Bin95; family Bin95; genus Bin95. The sequence continues at coordinate 539 of JAJEAZ010000694.1, read as the reverse complement.
CCGCTGTGCCCGGTGCGGGGATTGGCCCAGCGCGTCTCTCCCAAACCCGTTTCGAGCACCCGGCGCCTCGCGTCCGAGGCGAGCCCGGCATCGGTGGTCAACCCGGTCGCGAGCGCGCGTTCGAGCGCGCGCCGGTTTGCGATCCAGCGCGCGATGCGCTCGTCATTGGCGGGATGCGTGCGCGCCATCGCCATGCCGAGTTGCCCGTAGCCGCCCGGCCGGTCCTCCGTGGTTCGCGCAATCCGCGTCAGCATCTTTTCGCCGGCATCGAGGGGCACGCCCGCTTCCGCCAGGATGAGCGCCGAATAGTAGTCCGCCTCCAGTTCGTGCTGCTGGGAATAGGCGAGCGCGCCGATTCCGAGGCCCATCGAGCCGCCGGTATGCGCCATGTCCCCGACGCAGTCGCTGTCGGAGCGGTCGCAGATCACGGCCCCGACGAGCGTGCCGGCGAGGAGCCCGCCGAGCGCGCCCACGCCGGCATCGCCCATGCGCTTGTCGATATGGTCCGCGATGACATGGCCGTATTCGTGCGCCAGCAC
>JAJEAZ010000435.1 GCA_022824105.1 Alphaproteobacteria bacterium | reverse complement strand
TCGTCGGCGAGGTAATGGTCGTAGGTCGAGACCGGCGCGTTCATCACGCCGGCTTCCGTCAGCGCCTCGGCCCATTCGGCGGTCGTGCGCTTCGCGAACTCCGCCCGGACGATCGGCATCAGCTCCGCCTCGCGCTCGATGCGCTTCTCGCGGGCGTTGTAGCGCGGGTCGTCGGCGAGGTCCTCGCGGCCGAGCACCTTGCAGAGCGAGACATAGTGGTGTTCGCGCATGGCGGTGACATTGATGTAGCCGTCGGCGGTCTGCATCGTCCCGACCGGCACATAGAGCACTTGCGGCGCGCCGCCTTCCAGATAGTGCTCCATGACCTTGGCGGACTGGAACGCCGCCGCCGACTGCATCAGCGAGCAGTCGATATAGGCGCCCTTGCCGAAGCGGAACTTGCGCAGCAGCGCGGACGAGATGGCCTGGTAGGCGTAAAGGCCGGTCATCACGTCCACGGCGATCATGCCGATGCGCTGCGGCGTGCCGGAGGCGTCGCGGTTGATCGACATCCAGCCCGAGAAGGCCTGGATCACGGAATCGGTCACCGGCAGGCGGTTGTAGGGGCCGTCCTGGCCGAAGCCGGTGACCGAGAGGTAGATGACCTCCGGATTGACGGCCTTCACCTGCTCGTAGCCGATGCCGAAGCGCGCCATCACGCCGGGGCGGAAGCTCTCGACCACGATGTCCGCCTCCGAGGCAAGCTTGAAGGCGACCTTCTGCGCGGCCTCGTTCTTCATGTCCATCGCCAGCGACTTCTTGCCGCGGTTGAACACCACGGAATGGGCGCACTGATCGCCGTAGACCTTACCGAGCGTGCGCCCCCAGTCGCCGTCGAGCGGCTCCAGCTTGATCACTTCCGCGCCGTGTTGCGCGAGCAGCATGGTGCTGTGCGGGCCGGCGACGCCCTGGGTGGCGTCGAAGACCTTGACACCCTCCAGGGGCATGGGGGTCGGCATGGGTCGATTGTCTCCTCGCCCGCATGTAGGGGCGTGCAGCGAAAAAGCGGATTCGCGGAATATCGGGCGGCAGCGGCGGCCAAGTCAATCCGCTTGCCGGGCGGCGCATCGGCGCGGCAGAGTGCGGCGCCCGGAGAGGGAGGAACCGTCCATGCGCCTGCGCCTCAGGCAGATCTGCCTTGTCGCACACGATCTGGAGCCGGTCGTCGCGGACCTGAAGCGCGTCTTCGGGCTGGAGGTCTGCCATGTGGACGATGCGGTTGGGGCCTACGGGCTGGTGAACGCGCTCCTGCCGGTCGGCAACCAGTTCCTGGAGGTCGTCGCGCCGACCGGGCCGGGAACGGCGGCCGGGCGCTATCTGGAGCGGCGCGGCGGCGATGGCGGCTACATGGTCATCACGCAATGCCCGGACCTGGAGGCACGCCGGCGGCGTGTCGCCGAACTTGGCGTGCGCATCGCCAACCCGCTGGAGCATGGCGAATTCCGGGGGATGCAGCTTCATCCCGGGGACACGGGCGGGGCGTTTTTCGAGATCGACTGCCAGCAGGGCGGCGAGGCGGAGGACGGGCCGTGGCACCCGGCGGGGCCGGACTGGAAGCCTCATGTGCGGACCGGCGTGGTCTCGGCGATCCTGGCGGCCGAACTGCAGAGCCCGGACCCGGAGCGGCTGGCCCGGCGCTGGAGCGACATTGCCGAAATCCCGCTGGAGGCCGACGGCCGGGGCGGCTTCACGCTGCCGCTCGACAATGCCCGGCTCCGCTTCGTCGAGGCCCGGGACGGGCGCGGCGAGGGGTTGGCGGGCCTCGACCTCAAGGGCGGGGACGCAGGGGCGGCCTTCGCCAGTGCGCGCGCCGCAGGGCTGCCGGTCGAAGACGGCGTCATTGCGCTCGGGGGCATGCGCTTCCGCCTCGTCTGACCGCTGCTATGCTGGCCGCAGAGGAGACTGCGACGCGGGGGAGGCGAGCGATGGACTTCGGCTATTTCGGCCTGATGGGCTACCGGGAGCGGGGCACGCCGCCGCAGCGCGTCTTCGAGGAGCATATCGAGCAGGTGCGCCAGGCGGACCGGCTGGGTTTCGGGATCGCGTGGTTCGCGGAGCACCACTTCTCCAACTACTGCATCTGCCCTTCGCCGCTGCTGATGGCGGCCCGCTGCGCCGGCGAGACGCGGCAGATCAAGCTTGCCCCGGCCGTCGTGGTGACGCCGCTTTACCAGCCCGCGCGGCTGCTCGCCGAGATCGGCATGGTGGACGCCTTTTCCGGCGGCCGGCTCGTGCTGGGCGTCGGCAGCGGCTACCAGCCCTACGAGTTCGAGCGCTTCGGCCAGGACCTCGCGGAGGCGCGGCCCAGGCTGGAAGAGTTCCTCGACATGCTGGAGCTGGCCTTCGACAACGAGACCTTCAGCTATGACGGCAATCATTACCGCATGCCGGAAACCCATATCAGCGCCCGTCCGGTCGATGGCTGCCCGGACATCTGGGTCGCAGGCGACGGCGAGACCGGCCACCGGCTTTGCGCCCGGCGCGGCTATGCGCCCATGTTCACCGGGCGGTGGCTCGGCGCGGACTACCTGGCCGGGATGCGCGAGCGGATCGCGGAGGCCTACCGGGCCGAGGGCTGCGACCCGGAGACGATGCGGCTCGGCTTCCAGCGCTTCCTCTGCGTGACGGAAAGCCGCGCCGAGACGCTCGCCTATGTCGATAACGCCCGCCACCAGATGCGCCTCGCCTCGGCCCTGCGGCGGCGCGCGGAGGTCATGGACGGGGCGATGATGACCGAGGTTCCGATGCCGGACGAACTGCCGCTGGAGGAGATCGCAGACAATCTGCTGGTCGGCGACTGCGAGACCATAGCGGAGCGCCTGACGAACGAAATCCGCGCGGCCCGGCCGGCGCACATCATGTTCCATTTCCAGGTTGGAGGCTCCTCGCACCGCGCTGCGCTCGACAGCATGGAGAGGCTCGCGGCCGACATCCGCCCGATGGTGGAAAAGGAACTCGGCCCGCTCGCCGATTTCGGCGCACCGTCGCAGTCGCAGGCTGCGGAGTAGGGTTCGATGTCCGATCATCTGCTCGAGCGCCGGGAGAACGGCGTCGCCTGGCTGACATTGAACCGGCCGGAGCGGCTGAACGCGCTCACCGACGAGATGCTGGACGACCTGCTGGCGGCGATGCAGCGCCTCTCGGAGGACCGGGAGACCGGCTGCATCGTGCTCTCGGGCGCCGGGCGCGGCTTTTCCGCCGGCGGCGATGTGAAGGGCATGGCCGCCGGCTCGCACCAGGACGACACGCTGGAGGGCCGCACGCAATCGCTCCGCCGCCGGATGGAAGTGAGCCGGCTCATCCACGAGATGCCGAAGCCGGTCATCGCCATGATCCGCGGCCCGGCGGCCGGGGCCAGCCTGTCGATCGCGCTTGCCTGCGACATGCGGGTCGCCAGCGATACGGCGCTGATTACCACGGGCTTCGCGCAGGTGGCGCTTTCGGGCGATTTCGGCGGCTCCTGGTTCCTGACCCGGCTGGTCGGCCCGGCGAAGGCGAAGGAGCTCTACATGACGGCCGCGCGCCTCGGCGCGGAAGAGGCGCTGACGCTCGGCATCCTCAACCGGGTCGTGGCCGACGATGCGCTGGAAGCGGAGACCGCCGCGCTCGCGGAGGGCCTCGCCGCCGGCCCGCGCATCACGCTCGCCTACATGAAGCAGACGCTCAACGGCGCCGTCACCGCCTCGCTGTCCGAGACGCTCGACATGGAAGCCCGCAACCACTCCCGCTCCGGCCTCACGGAAGACCATCTGGAGGCCGCCAGGGCCTTCGTCGAAAAACGCAAACCGGTGTTCGCGGGGCGGTAGGGCGCGACCCGTTCCGACAGAACGGCATTTCGGTTCAGGCCCGAAACCGTCGGCCCGGCCGCTCACCCTCGTCCCGAACAGCAGCGCCAGCCGCGTATCGAGGGACCCCTGCAGAAATGTCATGATATGTCATGGAGCGGTGTTCCGGTCATGGCTTGCCGCCCGTCTCCTTTCCGTCCTGCCTGAACGCCCTCCTTCGACAGGCTCAGGGCAGGCTCCTCTGTCATGCCCGGACCTGTTCCGGGCATCCGTTTCCGCCGCCGCAATGGCCCCGATGGAGATGCCCGGAACAAGTCCGGGCATGACGATATGAGGACGGGCATGACGTGAAGAGGCGCGGCGTGAAGAGGGCCGGGGCGGCGGTTGGGGGCGTGCGT
>JAJEAZ010000587.1 GCA_022824105.1 Alphaproteobacteria bacterium | reverse complement strand
TGCGGCATGACCTCGGCCGAGAACAGCTCCATCGCCTCGCAGATATGGCGGTGCTCGTTCTTGCCGCCCTGCTGGATGAAGATCACCTGGTCCACGCCCGCATCCGCGAACTCCTGCAGATGCTCGCGCACCTCGTCCGGCGTGCCGATGCCGCTGCCCTTGCCGACATCGTCCATGTGCTCGCGCGCTTCCTCGAAGCGCTCCCAGACCCCCGTCATGCCGGGCTTGTGCTCGCCGAAGACGTAATAGTGGCCGAGCGAATAGCCGAAATAGCGGAAGCCGTCCGCGCCCCGCCGCTTGGCCTCCTCGGCGTCGTGATGCACGGAAAAGCCCGTACACATGGCGATGTTGGCGTTGACCGCGTGGCCGATGGGCACGCACTCCTCGGACTTGATGATGGCGTAATATTCCTCGACCCATTGCCGCGCCACGTCGGGGTTGACGAAGGCGAAGGTGAGCGCGCCGATACCGGCCCGCGCCGCGGCGTGGATCGTCTCCATGCGCGAGCAGGCGACCCAGAGCGGCGGATGCGGCTGCTGGTAGGGCTTCGGCAGCACATTGCGGCAGGGCATGGAGAAGAACTGCCCCTCGAAGCCCGGATAGGGCTCCATGGTCATCATGTTGGCGGACTGCTCGGTCGCCTCGAACCACATCGCCTTCTTGTCGTCCATCGGCACGCCGAAGCCTTCCATCTCCATGCGCGACGCGCTCTCGCCGGTGCCCCAGTCCACCCGGCCGTCGCTGATGAGGTCGAGCGTGGCGATGCGCTCGGCGACGCGCGCCGGGTGGTTGTAGGGCGGCGGCGAGAGCACCACAGCGTGGCCGAGCCGGATCCGCTTGGTGTTGCGCGCGCAGGCTGCCAGGAAGACTTCCGGCGCGGAGGAGTGCGAATACTCCTCCAGGAAGTGGTGCTCGTTCTCCCAGACATAATCGAAGCCCAGCCGGTCGGCGAGCTCCACCTGCTCCAGGGCCTCGTGCAGCAGGTCGTAGTCCGACTTCTCTTTCCAGCTTCGCGGCAGCTGGTGTTCGTAAAGCAGTCCGAATTTCATGGCGGCCGGTCCCTCCGGGCGGGCTTGCAGCGGCCAGCATAGCGCCTCGGCCGTGACAATGGGGAGATTTCCGGGCTAGGCTGGCCGGCGAGTCCAGAGAAGCAGGAGCCGGAGCCCATGGCCGCGCCCGCCCGCGAGATCGCCTCCCCGCCGCCCTTCGCGATGAAGCCGCTGTCGCCCGTCGGCGGCGTCGAAATCCGCGGCATCGACCTGGCCGTGCCCTTCGGCGACGAGGTCTTCGACGCCATCATGGACGCCTTCCTGGAGCACCACATCCTCGTGTTCCGCGACCAGGACCTGCCGGGCGAGGCGCAGCTCGCCTTCACCCGGCGCTTCGGCGAGATCGAGGAGCATGTCGGGCGGCTGCCGAATGGCGAGAAATACCCGCTGCTGCACGTCATCCACAATCTCGACGAGGACGGCAACCCGGTCCGCATCTCGGGCGGCAACTATTTCTGGCACACGGACAAGTCCTACCATGCCGTGCCCTCGCTGCTGACCATGCTGCACGCGGTCGAGACGCCGAAGCAGGGCGGCGACACCCAGTTCGCCAACATGCACATGGCCTGGGACTCGCTCGACCGGGCGACGCAGGAGGAAGTCTCGGACCTCTGCGCCATCCACAGCTGGGAGGCCAACCGGCGCAACACCAAGCAGTCGCCCGCGACCGAAGTCCAGAAGCGCGAGCGCCCGCCCGTCAGGCACCCGGTCGTGCGCTCCCACCCGGTCACCGGGCGCAAGGCGCTCTATCTCGGCATCCACACGAGCCATATCGACGGACGCCCGAAAGACGAGGGCCACGCCTTCCTGAACCGGCTGCTGCGCCGCGCCACGAAGGCGGACTTCATCTACACGCACAAATGGCAGAAGGGCGACCTCGTGCTCTGGGACAATCGCTGCCTGCTGCACCGCGCGGTCGCCAATTTCGACATGGAGAGCGAGCGCCGCGTGCTGCACCGCACCGTCGTGAAAGGCACCGTTCCCTACTGAAACCCGTCGCCGGGCGGCTCGTCCGCGTCGATAACCTGCCGCGCCACGTCCAGCCGGAAGCCGGCCCGCGCCATCGCGGCCAGGTCCTTCTCCCGCCGCTCGGCGCGCTCCGTCGGATCGCGCCACGGCCCGAGCCTTCGCCGCCGCGCCAGCGCCCGGGCGGCCTGTAGTTCGGCCCCCTCGTCTTCGCCTGCCAGCAAATGCTCGATCTCGCCCCGGGGCGTTCCTCTGGCTGAGAGCCGGGCTGCGACCGCGCGCGCCGAGGCGCCGCGACGGCGGAGCGTCCGCGCCTGCGCCTCGGCCCACGCCCGGTCGTCGAGCAGCCCCATGCGGGCGAGGTCGGCGAGCAGGGCCTCGATATCCTCCGGCCCGACGCGCATTTCCGCCCCGCGCGCTTCGGCGCGGTCCAGCCGGCGCTGCAATATGCGCCTGACATGCGCCGAAGGCGCGGCATATCTTGCGAGATAGGCCAGCGCCGCGCGCCTCAGCCGCGCCCGGTCCCAGACGCCCGGTTTCCGGCGCTTCACGGTCTTGCGGCGCGGCAGGTCCGATCCGTCAGGCGCCCGCTCCCATCGGTTCGTTGCGGTCCACCACGCGCTCGGCCGGCCCGAGGATCATCGGGTCCGGACTCACCACCACGTCCACATCCTTGTCCGGATAGGGCAGGTGCGAGAGGAAGTGCTGCATGCAGGCCAGGCGCGCGCGCTTCTTGTCGTCCGACTTGATGACCGTCCAGGGCGCGTCGGCCGTGTCGGTATAGAAGAACATCGCCTCCTTGGCCTGGGTGTAGGCGTCCCACTTGTCCAGCGACGCCAGGTCGATGGGAGAGATCTTCCATTGCTTCAGCGGGTCGGTGAGTCGGCTGTCGAAGCGGCTCGCCTGCTCGTCCTGTGTCACCGAGAACCAGTATTTGAACAGGAAGGTGCCGCTGCGGACCAGCATCCGCTCCAGCTCCGGGCACTGGCGCATGAACTCCAGATATTCCGACCCGGTGCAGAACCCCATCACCCGCTCGACGCCGGCGCGGTTGTAC
>JAJEAZ010000473.1 GCA_022824105.1 Alphaproteobacteria bacterium | reverse complement strand
ATGCTGCTCCTCGTCCACGACCAGCAGGCCGAGGCGCTTCATGCGGACCGACTTCGCCAGCAGCGCATGGGTGCCGATCACGATGTCCAGCCTGCCGTCGGCAAGGCGTTCCCTCACCTCGCGCGCTTCCTTGCCTGCGACAAGGCGGGAAAGTTGCCCGATCTCGACCGGCAGGCCCCGGAAGCGCTCCCGGAAAGTCTTGAAATGCTGGCGTACGAGCAGCGTCGTCGGCGCGACCACCGCAACCTGGAACCCGCTCATCGCCGCGATGAACGCCGCCCGGAGCGCCACCTCCGTCTTGCCGAAGCCCACATCGCCGCAAATCAGCCGGTCCATCGGACGACCGGCCGACATGTCTTCCAGCACATCCTCGATGGCTTTCAGCTGGTCGTTCGTTTCCGGGAAGGCGAAACGCGCCGCGAATTCATCGTAGAGCCCGGCGGGAGGCAGCAGCGTTTCCCCCGGCCGGAGCATGCGTTCCGCCGCGACCCGGATCAGTTGCTCCGCAAGCTCGCGAATGCGCTGCTTCATCCGGGCCTTGCGCGCCTGCCACTGGACGCCGCCCAGCCGGTCCAGCGCTACCGCACTGTCGGACGCGCCGTAGCGTGACAGGGTCTCGATATTCTCGACCGGCACGAACAACCTGCCGTCGCCGGCATACTGGACGCGCAGGCAATCGTGCGGCGCGCCGGCGGCGGTTACCGTTTCCAGCCCCTCATAGCGCCCGATGCCGTGTTCGACGTGAACGACGATGTCGCCTTCGGCGATTTCGGAAAGCTCCTGCAGGAAGTCGCGCGCCCGGCGCCGCCCCCGCGCCCGGCTCGAAAGGCGTTCACCCAGAATGTCCTGTTCGGTGACGACCGCGAGGTCCGCGCTCTCGAAGCCGTGTTCCAGCGGCAGAACGACCGTGGCGAGGCGGTCGGGCGGCAGGCCGTCCAGTTCGCCGGCTGCCTCGACCGTCTGCGCCACCACCCCCTGTTCACCCAGCAATCCGGCAAGCCGGTCCCGCGAACCTTCGCTGTAGGCCGCGAGCAGCACCCACCGGCCCGCCGCCGCATGGGCCGCCAGCCGGTCGGCGACGGCCCCGTAGAGGTCGATATCAGGGCGCGCCCGGGCTTCGGAGAAATCGACTGCGGGCCTGGCTCCGGCATCGGGACCGTCCGGCGCCGCCGCCGGCAGCAGCAACGCCGTCGGACGGTCCTGAAGGCACGCTTCCCAGCCTGCGGCGTCGAGATAAAGCCTGTCCGGGGAGAGCGGCCGGTATGGCGCCTCACCCGCCGGCGGGTCTCGCCGCGCCGCATAGTGGTCCGCAATGGCCTCCAGGCGGACGTCCCGCGCCGCGCCCGCCTGCTCGTCCTCGACCACGGCGGCGTCCGGCAGATAGTCGGCAAGGGTTTCGAGCGCGTCGCAAAAGAGCGGCAGCCAGTGTTCGATGCCGACAGCCCGCCGCCCTGCAGATACCGCTTCGTAGAGCGGGTCGTCGGCCGTTACGGCTCCGAAAGCCGCACGGTAGCCTTCGCGGAAGCGGGCAATGCTATCGCCGGTCAGCACGACCTCGCTCGCCGGAACGAGTTCGAAGCGTTCCAACCGGTCGGTGCTGCGCTGGTCTATCGGGTCGAACCGGCGGATTTCGTCGATCTCGTCGCCGAACAGGTCGATCCGAAGCGGCGCGGGCTCGCCGGCCGGGAACAGGTCGACCAGACCGCCGCGGACAGCATACTCGCCCGGCTCCATCACCGTCTCGGCGCGCTGATAGCCATGCCGCTCCAGAAAGGCGAGCAGCGCCTCCGTGTCCACGGCGCCGCCGGTTTCACCTGCGAAGCGGCTTCCTGCGACTTCGGCGCGCGCCGGCACGCGCTGGAGAAAGGCGTTGGCGGTTGTCAGCAGAATGTCGGGCCGCGCCCCGTCCGCCAGTGCCGCCAGGGTTGCGAGTCGCTCCGCCACGATGTCGCTGCGCGGCGAATTCCGGTCGTAGGGCAGGCAATCCCAGCTGGGGAACCGCAGCAGTTTCAGGCGCGGCGCGAAAAAGCCGAGCCAGTCGGCCATCCGCGCCATCTGCGCGTCGTCGCGCGAGATATGGATGACCGGCCCGTCGCGCTCAGCCATCGATGCCAGCACGCGCGCGTCGTGACCGGGCGGCGCACCGCCCAGGCGAGTCCGTCCCGCATGGCGCAGCGGCGGAATCATCCGGGCCGGGGCACCGAATCTATCAGGCGTGCGACGACAGGGTCGTCCGGCGGCTCCGCTGCCCCGGTCATCCAGTCCATGATCTCCGGGTCGGACCGGGCCAGAAGCGCCTCGAAGCGGGTGAGACCGTCCGCATCGAGAGCGTCGAGATTGGCGTCGGCAAAGGGGCCGAGCAGCAGGTCGGCCTCCTTCGTGCCCCGGCGCCAGGCCCGGAACCGCAGCCGTTTCCGTCTTGTTTCGAGCGGGTCCTGCACGGCTTCGCTCCTCCCCCGGACGGGGTGTATAAATTGCCGGCCGAGCGATGTCAGCCACAGAGACGGGGCGTTGCGACCCGAAATCCTGTTTCCCCTGTTCCAGCCGGTCACGACGATCCCGGGTGTCGGGCCGCGTATCGCCGGCCTGATCGCCAGGGTTGCGGGGCCGCGCAAGATCGACCTCTGCTTCAAGCTGCCCACGGGACTCGTGGACCGGCGGTTCTCGCCCTCTGTCGCCGAGGCGCCGGACGGGCGCATCGCCACTTTCAGCCTTGTCGTGGAGGAGCACCGCCCGCCCCCGCCCCGCACCCGGCTGCCCTACAAGGTCCGCTGCCGGGACGAAACCGGCGCGCTCGATCTTGTCTTCTTCAACGCGCGCCCAGACTATCTGGCTTCGGCGCTTCCGGTCGGCGAAAAGCGGGTCGTGAGCGGGCTGGTCGAGTGGTATCGCGCCGCTCCGCAAATGGCGCATCCCGATGTGATCGAGCGGCCGGAGCGCTGGACCCCGGCGATGGCGGTCGAGCCCGTCTATCCGTCGACACAGGGGCTCGGCCCGAGGATTTACCGCCGCGCCGTAACCGCCGCGCTCGATGCGGCCGCCGAACTGCCGGAGTGGCAGTCGCCATCCGTGCTGGCCCGCGAGACATGGCCTGCATGGCGGGAGGCGCTTCTCGGCGCACACCGTCCCGAGGACGCGGGCGGCGTGTCGCCCGGCCACCCCGCCCGGCGACGCCTCGCCTATGACGAATTGCTGGCCAGCCAGCTCGCCATGGCGCTGGTGCGCCACCATCAACGGCGCAGCGCTGCGCGGCCCCTCTCCCTGGGCGGCCCTGCTTTCGAGGCTGTCGAGTCGCATCTGCCGTTCGCCCTGACGGAGGCGCAGCGCCAGGCTTTGGCGGAGATCGGCGGCGACCTTTCCTCCGGGCAGCGCATGATGCGCCTGCTGCAGGGGGATGTCGGCAGCGGCAAGACGGTCGTTGCTGCGCTCGCCGCTGCAGCCGCGCACGATGCCGGCGGCCAGACGGCCATCATGGCGCCGACGGAAATCCTCGCCCAGCAGCATTTCGAAACCCTGTCAGCGCTTCTGGCGCCCGCCGGGATAGAGGTCGGCCTGCTGACGGGCCGGGGCCGGGCGGGGTCCCGTCGAGGCGTGCTGGCGGCGCTGGCTTCCGGGGCGTTGCCCGTTGTTGTCGGAACCCACGCGCTGTTTCAGGAGAGGGTCGCCTTTGCCGACCTGCGCTTCGCCGTCATCGACGAACAGCATCGTTTCGGCGTGGAGCAACGCCTGGCCCTGACCGACAAGGGCCGGGATGTACACACTCTCGCCATGACGGCGACGCCCATTCCGCGGACCCTGCTGATGACGGCCTATGGCGACCTCGACACGTCGCGCCTCGACGAAAAGCCGCCCGGCCGCAAGCCCGTCGAGACGCGCGTGCTGCGCATGGGACAGATCGACCGCGTCGTGGAGCGCATCGGCGCTGCGATTGCCGCCGGGCGGCGCGCCTATTGGGTCTGCCCGCTCGTGGAAGAAAGCGACACGACCGACGCTGCGGCTGCCGAAGCGCGCTTTGCGGAACTGGCGCCCGTGTTCGGAGACCGGGTGGCGCTCATTCACGGGCGCATGGCGGCGGACCGGAAAGCGGCCGCCATGACGGGGTTTGCGGAAGGAACCGCAAGCCTGCTCGTCGCCACGACGGTAATCGAGGTCGGCGTCGACGTTCCGGCAGCGGACATCATGGTCATCGAGCAGGCCGAGCGGTTCGGCCTCGCGCAGCTGCATCAGCTCCGCGGACGCATCGGACGCGGCGGCCAGACCGGCGCCTGCCTGCTGCTCTACGGCGAACCGCTCGGACAGGCGGCGGAAAAACGCCTGAGACTCCTCAGGGAATGCGACGACGGGTTCCGGATCGCAGAGGCCGACCTCGAACTGCGGGGCGCCGGCGAACTGCTGGGCACGCGGCAGAGCGGGCTGCCGGCTTTCCGCATCGCCGATCTCGACGAACATGGCGACATGCTGCGGATGGCCCGCGACGAGGCGCGCCTGATCGTGGATCGGGACCCCGACCTTTCCGGACCGCGCGGCGAGGCGCTGCGGACGTTGCTTTACCTCTTCGAGCGCGATGCCGGGGTCAGGCTGCTGCGCTCCGGCTGAAACCGCCGTTCGAACCGGGCCCGGTCCGCCTGGTCGAGCGCGACCGTGAGCGACACCCGGTCGTCGTCGTCCTCGCGGCGTTGCACATCGCCGTGCCGATAGAGCCAGGCGATCGCGGCCCCGTCGCCGGACGGCAAGACGAACTCGCATACCCTCTGCGAGCGTGCGAGCTCCTCATCGACGGCGCTCAGCAGGTTTTCGATCCCCTCCCCGGTGACCGCCGACACCGGGATGCCGGCGCCGTTCGAAGGCGGTGCATCGAGCAGGTCGATCTTGTTCCACAGTTCGATCCGGGGCGTGCGATGCGCGTCCAGTTCGTCCATGACGAGATCGACATCGTGCTTCTGCGCGGCGGTGTCGGGGTCGGCGATATCCCGGACATGCACGATCAGGTCCGCCTCAACCACCTCTTCCAGCGTCGCCCGGAACGCGGCGACAAGCTGTGTCGGCAGGTCCGATATGAACCCCACCGTGTCGGAGAGGATCGCCCGCCGCCCGGACGGCAGGTCGATGCCGCGCATGGTCGGATCCAGCGTCGCGAAAAGCTGGTCCTGCGCAACAACGCCGCTGCCGGTCAGGCGGTTGAAGAGCGTGGACTTGCCGGCATTGGTGTATCCGACCAGCGCGAGGACCGGAAACGGCACGCGCCTGCGGGCGCGGCGCTGGATGCCCCGGGTGCGGCGGACGTCCTCCAGCTGGCGTTTCAGCTTGACGATTTTTTCGTCGATCAGCCTGCGGTCGATCTCTATCTGGGCTTCGCCCGGCCCGCCGAGGAAGCCCGCGCCGCCGCGCTGGCGCTCTAGATGCGTCCAGGACCGGACGAGGCGGGTGCGCTGATAGCTGAGCGCGGCCAGGTCCACCTGCAACACGCCTTCCCGCGTGCGCGCCCGGGCGCCGAATATCTCCAGAATGAGCCCCGTGCGGTCGATGACCTTGGCGTCCCAGGCCCGCTCCAGATTGCGTTGCTGCACCGGGGTCAGCGCGCCGTCCACGACGACCAGTCCGGCTTCCTTCTCGGCCAGCGCATCCTTCACATCGTCTATCGCGCCGTTGCCGAGCAGGGTCGCCGGACGCGGCCGGGCAAGGCGCGCGATGCGCGTCGCCGCGACCGCGACGCCTATCGACTCCGTCAGCCTGACGGCTTCCGCGAGACGCGCCTCCGGCGCTCTCAGGGCATCCTTGCGGACAACCGGGTGGACAACGAGCGCTGCTTCGTTCAAGCGGAATCGTCTTCGCGGTCGAAGAGATTGACCGGCGTCGAGGGCATGATGGTCGAGATCGCGTGCTTGTAGACCAGTTGCGAATGCCCGTCGCGGCGCAACAACACCGAGAAATTGTCGAACGAGACCACCAGGCCCTGCAATTTCACCCCGTTGACGAGGAACACCGTAACCGGCGATTTCGCTTTCCGGATATGGTTGAGGAAGTGGTCCTGAAGATTCCTGTTCTTCTGGGCAGACGACATCGGCCTTGACCCCGGTTCCACGCATCGAAAGCTGCCCGCCGCCACCGGGAGCGCCGCAGCTTCCCTTGTTCTTCTATTTGATGCGGTGCGAGAATGCGACAAGGTCCGGGATTGCGGCCAGACTGTCGCAGCGCGCATCGGCGCTCAGCTCCAATGCAGGCCCGCCGGCGTAAGGCACGATTGCCGAGCGCAGGCCGGCATTGCGCGCCGCGCGTATGTCGGTATCCGAATCCCCGACCAGCCACTGTCCCGCCCGGCCGCCCAGAGCCGTCCTGACCGGCGCGGCATCCGGCTTGTCGCGGCAGGCGTCCCCCGCGCCCACCAAGGCCTCGAACCGGCCGGTCCAGCCGAGGCGATCGGCCTCGCGCCGAAGATAGGCGCCGTTCTTGTTCGACACGACCGCAACGGGAAATCCGGCCGCTTCCAGACGGTCCAGGCAGGACTCCGCCCCGGGCAGAAGCGTCAGCGCTTCCAGATGGCGCGCTTCGAACGCGGCGTAGAACGTGTCGTTTGCCCTCCGCCAATCCGCCCCGAACATCTTCGGAAAACTCTCGCGGCCCGAGCGCGAAACATGGCGCATCGTTTCGACGAAGGTCCAGGGCTCCAACCCGAACGACTCGCGCGCGATTCCGAGCGCCTCATGAATGACCGGCCAGTTGTCTACAAGTGTCCCGTCCCAGTCGAAAAGGACGATGGGCCGCGTCATGCAGCGGCGTCCCCCTGCTCCATATAGCGCGCATAGACCTCAAACAGGGCGCGGGCGGTCGAGCCGGGCTTGCCGTTGCCGATCACAGCTTCGTCCATCCTTACAACCGGCGTCACGTAGGAGGTCGCGCTGGTCACGAAGGCTTCGCGGGCTCGTCTGGCCTCCTCGATGGTGAAACGCCGTTCGGCGAAGGAAAGGCCCAGGCTCTCGGCCAGCTTCACGATGGTCCCGCGCGTGACGCCTGCGAGAATTCCATGGTCGAGTTCGCGGGTGAGCAGTTCTCCGCCGGGTGTCACGATCCAGACATTGGTCGAGCCGCCTTCCGTGACGAATCCCTGCTCGTCCACGAACACAGCCTCATAAGCCCCGGCCTCTCGCGCAGTCTGCTTGGCCAGGACATTCGGCAGCAGGGAGACCGACTTGATATCGCAGCGCTTCCAGCGATTGTCCGGCACGGAGACGGTATCGACGCCCGTTTCCAGGATTCCCGGATCAGGCGGCGGTCTGCGGCTTCCCGTCACGACCAGGGCGGTTTCGGATTCAGCAGGAAACGGATGGTCCCGGCGGGCGACGCCGCGCGTCGCCTGAAGATAAACAATTCCATTGTTTATGCGGTTTCGACGCTTTATTTCACTCAACACATGAGTAAGGGCGGACCGGCCCATCGGCGGCTCGATCCTCAGCTCGCGCAGCGAGCGGTCGAGCCGGTCGAGATGCGGGCCGGCATCGACGAACCGGCCGGCGCGCACGGTAATGACCTCGTAAACGCCGTCGGCGAACTGGTAGCCGCGGTCCTCCACATGCACCGCCGCCTCCTGGTGCGGCACATAGCGGCCATTCACATAGGCTATTCTGGCCAAGACGGTCCCCTTTCCCTGTTGCCGGTATCGTGTTTTCGAAGCTCGTATCGGTTCGATCCGGAACGCTCCTTCCGTCGTGCCCGGACCTGTTCCGGGCATCCACTTCCGCCGCCGCGATGGCCCCGATGGAGATGCCCGGAACAAGTCCGGGCATGACGATAAGGAGACACGCTAACCTCCCCCGCCGACTAGAAGAATTCCAGTCGCACGGCGAACATCTGCTCGACCCGTTTGAGCACGCCGGTCATGCAAAACAGGACGATCCGGTCTCCCGCGCGGATAATGGTGCGGCCGCGCGGAATGACGACGTCATCGCCCCGCAGGATGGCTCCCACGATGGACCCTGCAGGCATCTTCAGCACCCTCAGGTCCTTGTCCGCCACGACGGATGTCTCGAGAATTTCGACCTCCAGCGCCTCGCCGAAATCGTCACCGATCGAAAATGCCGCCAGAACGCGCCCCCGGCGGACATGCTGCAGGATCTGGGAGACGGTAATCGCCCGCGGGTTGATGACCACGTCGATGTCCAGCGGACTTACGAGCGCGCTATAGGCGGACTTGTTGATGAGCGCGACCGTGCGCGACGATCCGGCCCGTTTCGCCAGCAGCGAGGCGAGGATGTTGGTCTCGTCGTCGTCGGTCAGTGCGATCGTCAGGTCGGCATTTTCGAAATTGGCTTCTTCCAGAAGGTCTTCGGAGAGCGCATCGCCCTGCAACACGGTGGTCCGCCGCAAGGTATCGGTGAGTTCCGCCGCTTTTTCCCGGTCCCGTTCGATCAGGCGCAGACGCACATGAGGGAGTTCCTCTTCGATCAGGCTCGCCAGCCGGTGTCCGATATTGCCGCCTCCGATTATGACCGCGCGCTCGGCCTCTTTTTCCTCATGGCCGAAGGCCGCCATCGCACGGGCCACATGGGCATTGTCCACGATGAAATAGACCTCGTCTCCGACCAGCATCTGATCGCGCGCCTTGGGCACGAATTTGCGCTCCCCGCGCACAATGCCGACGACATTGATGTTCAGGTCCGGGAACAGCGCCGTCAGCTGGCGCAGCGGCGTGTTCACGATCGGGCATGAATCGTCGAGGCGGACCCCGATCAGCCTGACCCGCCCGTCTGCAAACGGGATCATTTCGGTCGCGCCCGGTCTCGACAGTCTGCGCATGATCGCGCTCGCGACCTCGCGCTCGGGAGAAATGATCGTGTCGATGGGCATCCCCTCGCGCGCAAACAGGTCGGCCCAGTGCCCGTCGAGATAGGACGGACGCCGGATACGGGCGATCTTCGTCGGGATATTGAACATCGAATGCGCGACCTGGCACGCAATCATGTTGATTTCGTCGACGAGCGTGACAGCAATCAGCATGTCCGCATCTTCCGCTCCGGCCCGCGCCAGAACGTCGGGGCTGGAAGCGTGGCCGGCCACGGCCTGGATATCCAGGGTCTCGGCCAGTTGCTCGATCAGTTCCGAGGACCGGTCGACGACGGTGACGTCGTTGCGCTCGGCCGCCAGGTAGCGGGCGATATTGATGCCGACCTGGCCCGCTCCGCAGATGATTACGCGCATGGCCGCGGCATCACCCGGGCCGGTTCCGATCGCCCGCCGGCGAAGAATTCAGTCCCTTGAGCTTGCGGTGCAGCGTCGAGCGGTCCATGCCGATGAATTGCGCCGTTTGGGAAATATTGTTGCCGAAACGGCGCATCTGGGCGAGCAGATATTCACGCTCGAACATGTCTCGCGCTTCGCGAAGCGGCAGGGACATCATCGCCGCGCCCCCTTCGAAATGCGAGATGACGGGCGCCCCCTCCCGGAGTTCCGTTGGCAGTGCGTCGGCGCGTATGGGTACGGCGTCGTCGGTCGGCCCCAGTATCGAAAGCCGCTCCACGATATTGCGCAACTCCCGGACATTTCCCGGCCAGTCATATGCCTGCAGCGCCGCCATCGCGTCTTCGGCAACGACCGGCGGAGTCACGCCGGCCTGTTTGGCGAAAAGCTCCAGAAAGTGGTTCACCAGGTGGGGAATGTCCTCACGGCGCCGCCTGAGGGGCGCGATTCCCACCGGCACGACGTTGAGCCGGTAGAACAGGTCCTGGCGCAGCCGCCCCTGCTCCACCTCGGCCGCGAGGTCGCGGTTGGAAGTCGCAATGACCCGCACGTCGACACTCACCCGCTGCGATCCGCCGACACGCAGGAATTCCTGTTCCTGAAGGACGCGAACGACCTTCCCCTGGGTCTCGGGCGGCATGTCCGCAATCTCGTCCAGCAGCAGGGTGCCGCCATGGGCGCGCTCCATCAGGCCGGTCTTTCCTGCGCCCTCCTCGCTGCCGAACAACTCCTCTTCGAGGCGCCCGGGCGCCATGGTGGCGCAATTGGCCACGATGAACGGCCCTTCGCTTCGACGCGAACAGAGATGGATCATTCGGGCGGCCACTTCCTTGCCGCTGCCCGGGGGCCCCTGAATAAGGATGCGGCTGCCCGTCGGCGCGACGCGCTCGATCAGGTTCCGCGTTTGCGCGATTTCCGCCGACTTGCCGACCAGTTCCGTAGCGGCGCCCGTATGCAGGCGCAGTTCGGCATTCTCGCGCCGCAGCCGGAAAGCCTCCATCGCGCGGGAAAGAGCCAGGAGCAGCCGGTCGGTCGTGAACGGCTTTTCGACGAAATCGTAGGCCCCGTCCCGAATCGCCGCCACCGCGGTCTCGATGCTGCCGTGGCCGCTTATCATCAGCACCGGCAGGTCGGAATGCCGCTTGCGCACATGGCGCAGCAGGTCCATGCCGCTCAGACGGCTGCCCTCCAGCCATACGTCGAGCAACAAGACGGTCGGCTCGCGTTTCTGCAGCTCTTCCAGCGCCTGGTCGCTGTCGCTGGCGCTGCGCGCTTCGAAGCCTTCGTCTTCCAGCACGCCTGTTATGAGCTGTCGAATGTCTTGCTCGTCATCGACGATCAGGATGTCATGCATTGTGAAGTCGGCCCCGTTCCGGCTCCATGACGGTTTCGCCGTGTCCGAAAACGATCCGGACACGAGCGCCGCCAGCCTCGCCATCCTCCAGATGAAGCGCCGCTCCCTGATCCTCGACGATCTTCTGGACGATGGCAAGCCCGAGGCCGGCGCCGCGCCGGCCCTTACTGGTGACATAGGGTTCGGTCAATCGGTGGCGCAAATCCGGCGGAAAGCCCGGCCCGTTATCCTCTACCGTTATTTCCGCGCTTTCGGGCAGTGCCGCCAGCGCAACCGTTATCCGGCCGCCCCTGTCCTCCAGCGCCTGCGCCGCGTTGAGCAGGAGGTTGGTGATGGCCTGGCCAAGCAGTTGCGGGTCGCAGACCTGCATGACAGGGCGTTCAGGCAAGCTCATTTCGATTTCGATGCCCTTGGCTGCACCCGTTTGCAGAAAGACCGCCCGGCGCACGACGTCGCCAAGGTCGGCTTCCGCCAGCACCGGGGCCGGCATACGGGCAAAGGAGGCGAACTCATTGACCATCCGGCGCATGTCGTCCACCTGGCGCACGATGGTGTCGATGCACATCGAGAAGGTCTCGGGGTCGTCCTCGATCTGGTGGGCATAGCGCCGGCCGAGACGCTCCGCGGCAAGCTGGATGGGCGTGAGCGGATTCTTGATCTCATGGGCGATGCGGCGCGCCACATCGGACCACGCGGCTGTCCGCTGCGCAGCCTGCAAGTCCGTGATGTCCGCAAATGTCAGCACGAAGCCGCCAGTGCCGCCCGGGGAGGTCTCGGCCCTCGCACGGACCTGGAAGGTCCGCAATTCGCGCTCGCGCTCGATTTCCACCTCGGTCTCGACGGTGCGGTCCGGGCGTCTCGACGCGTCCTCGAGCGCTGTCCCGAATTCGGGAACGATCTCCGCCAACGGGCGGTCGAGATGCCCGGTCAGGTCCATGCCCAGCAGGTCGGAAGCCACCCTGTTCGGCAAATGCACTCGGCGTTCCGCATCCAGCCCCACCACACCGACCGCGACGCCGGCGAGCACGGCCTCGGTAAATCGGCGCCGTTCCTCCAACTCCAGGTTCGCGTCGATGAGCGCGGTGCGCTGATGGTCGAGCTGGCTGGTCATGCGGTTGAAGGCCCGTCCGAGCGCATCGATCTCCCCGCGTTCCCTCTCGTTTACCGGCACGCGCGCGGTCAGGTCTCCGCCGCGCACCCGGTTGGCTGCCGAGATCAGGTTCATGACCGGCTCCGCCAATTGCGCGGCGAGGTTGAAGCCCACCCAGATGGCGGCGAAGATGAACAGGGCCGCGACGGTCGCGAACATCATCGCGAAGGTGTATTCGATCTGGGTGCGCCGTCCCTCGAAGGCTGCATATTCGGCGACGGCCGACCGCACGCGCGTCACCTGGTTGACGACAATGGGGTCCACATACCGTCCGATATAGAGGAAGGTGTCGTTCACGCCCGCGATGCGCAGCAAGGCCCCCAGGCGGTCTCCGTCCCGGTCTTCGACGATGGCGACCTCCCCGCGCCGGGCGGCCTCCAGCGCCCACTCGGGAACGGGCGAGAACACCGCCCCGAACGAGAACATCGAGCGTGCGAGAACGCGCCCCCCGGCATGCAGCACCTGGGCGTCGGAAAGCGAACGCGCGCTCGCATGCGCTTCCAGCACATTCTCCAGGCGACGGGTATTGGCGAACAATTGTGGGCCGCCCCGACTGAGGTCGTTCGCCATTGCAAACGCGTCGGCGACGACCACGCGCCTGTGCTCCTCCACATAGGCCTGGGCGACGACCAGGGACCGCTCGAGAGCGGTCTGCACCCTCTGGCTGAACCAGCCCTGCAGCCCGTAATGGAAGAAGAGCACGGTAAACAGCGCGACGAGCGCCGTCGGCACGAGCGCAACGACGGTGAACAGTACGGCGAGGCGCACATGGAGCTGGGAGCCGCCCCGCCTGCGCCGCCGCGCGCGCCAGAGCGCCACGACCCGGTATCCGACCACCGTCGCCAGCAGCACCAGCAGGACGAGATCGACGACGAGCAGGACGACGACGTTCTGTACGGTCGGCGGAATGACGGGTACCGTGCCGGTCATCACCAGATAGGTGAGCACGCCGGAAAACGCCGCGAGACCGGCGAACGCAAAGGCGGCCCATCTCCGCATGACCGGGTGTCTCCCGAGTCGCCGCAGCATCAGCGCAGGCCGCGGACCACCGGAATCTCCAGATACCGGATCTTCTTGCGCAGCGTGTTCCGGTTGAGGCCGAGGATTTCGGCGGACCTTATCTGGTTGCCGTTGGTCGCCGCCAGGCAATGCTGGATCAGCGGCCGCTCCACCTCGCGGAGGATGCGTTCGTAGAGGCCGGGCTCCGGCAGGC
>JAJEAZ010000289.1 GCA_022824105.1 Alphaproteobacteria bacterium | reverse complement strand
CGGAGCGCGCCGTCTCCGCCTCCCCGGCGCGAACGGCCTCCAGCCTGGCGATTTCCGCCTGTCCCGCCGTTCGCTCCGCCTCGGTATCGGCCAGCTGCGCAGAGAGCCGCCCGATTTCGATCTCCGCCGCCGCCAGCGCCTTTTCCAGCGCGGCAATGTCGGCCGCCGCCATATCCGTCTTTTCCGCCAGCGCCGTCTTGAGCCTGGCCGCTTCCGCATTCGCCTGGGCCAGCGCCCGGCGCGCCTCGCCCAGCGCCGCCTTGAGCCGCTCGGCCTCTGCGGCCTGCGCGTCGCCCTCGGTCCTTAGCGTGGCCAGGTCTTCCTCCAGCACCGCCCGGGCCGCCATGAGCCCGGTGATCGTCCGGTTGAGCTCGGCGAGCTTCTCCGCCTGCGCAGCGACGTCCTCCCGGCTTGCCTGCAGCGCCGTGCCGAGCCTCGCGATCTCCCCGGCGCGGCTCGCCGACTCCGCCTGCACCGCCTCCAGCCGGACTTTGAGGGCATCGGATTCGCGCTCGCGTTCGGCCAGCCGTTCGAGATTGGCGGCAAGCAGGCGCTGCGCTTCGGCGAGTGCTGAATCGGCGTCTCTCTTCTGCTGGCGCGAGGCCGAAAGCGCGGCCTCCAGCGCGTCCCGGCTGCGCTGAAGCGCGATCAGGTCCCGCGTGAGGCGCTCGAGCTCGCTTGCCTGGATTTCCACCCTGTCCCGGTCGGCGGCGGCGCTGTCCATCAGCCGGGCGAAGTCCTCGCGCACCAGCTCGACGGTGCCGGCGGCCTGCGCGGCCTCGGCCGTCACGGCGTCCAGCCGGTCCGCATAGTCGTCGCGCGCCGCCGTGACGAGGCGCAGCTCCGAGGTCAGCGCCTCCAGGTCGTCGCGCAGGTCGGCATTGGTCGATTGTTCGAGCGCCAGCATCTCGGCGAGCTCGGCAAGCTCGCGGTTGAGCCGCGTCAGCGCCGCGTCCCGTCCGGAGAGGGCTTCATTCAGGAAGAACTGCGCCAGCACGAAGACCATGACGAGGAAGACCACGACCATCAACAGGCTCGCCAGCGCATCCACGAAGCCCGGCCAGGTATTGATGTCCCGTCTGCGTCTTCTCGTCCTGCCCGCCATGTCGGCGCCCGCCGTCGGGGGCCTCCCGGATCAGAGCCCCAGAATATCCCGCATGGAGTAGAGGCCGGGCGGCTTGCCCGCCGACCAGCGCACCGCGCGCAGCGCCCCGCGCGCGAACAGCGAGCGGTCCATGCAGCGATGGGTGAATTCGAGCCGCTCGCCCTCGCTCACGAACATCACCGTGTGCTCGCCTACCACATTGCCGCCGCGCAGCGTCGCGAAGCCGATATCGCCGTCGCGCCGGGCGCCGGTATGGCCCTCGCGGCTCCATTGCGCCACGGCGTCCAGATCGGTGCCGCGCCCGGCCGCCGCCGCCCGGCCGAGGCCGACGGCCGTGCCCGAGGGCGCATCCACCTTGTGCTTGTGGTGGATCTCCATGATCTCGATGTCGTATTCGTCGCCCAGCATGGCGGCCACGCGCTCGACCGTGGCGAACAGCGCGTTCACCGTCACGCTCATATTGGACGCATAGACGATGGGCAGGCTTGCCGCCGCCCTGGCGAGCGCCGCTTCCTGCCCGGCGTCGAGGCCGGTGGTGCCGATGACATGGCGGGTGCCGGCCGCGGCCGCCATCCCGGCATGCTCGACGGTCGGGCCGGGCAGGGTGAATTCGATCGCCGCGTCGGCCGCCTCGAACACCGCCGCCGCGTCGCCGCCGATGGAGACGCCGCCGCCGAGGCCGCGTCCGAGCGCCGGATGGCCCGGCGCCTCGCAGGCCGCTACAAGCTCGAGATCGTCGGCCGCGTGCACGAGTTCCACCAGCAGCCCGCCCATGCGCCCGCCGGCGCCGATGATGCCTATCCGCATTTCCTTGCCTCCGGCTCTTGCGGCATGAGGGCAGCATGTAGCATGAAACGGCCCGAAATGACCGAAACTCGTATCTATGTCATCGGCAACGAGAAGGGCGGCACCGGCAAGTCCACGGTGGCGTTCAACCTCGCTGTCGGCCTGTTGCGCGCCGGCAAATCCGTCGGCTGCATCGACCTCGATCCCCGCCAGGCGACGCTCGCGCGCCAGGTCGAGAACCGCCGCGCCTATGCGGAGCGCACCGGAACCGCGCTGCCGCAGCCGGCGGTCGAAATCGCCGACGGCCCCGAAGCGCTGAACGGCGCGCTGGAGGCGCTCGCCGCGCGCCACGACGCGGTGGTGGTCGATACGCCGGGCCAGCCTGCTCCGGCGGCCCAGGAGGCGCACAGCCATGCGGACGTGCTCATCACGCCGCTCAATGACAGCCATGTCGATCTCGACCTGATCGGGCGCCTCGATCCCGGAAGCCGCGATGCGGCGCGGCCGGGCGTCTATGCCGAGCTGGTCTGGAGGCAGCGCATGATGCGCGCAAGCTCCGGGCGCAAGGCGCTCGACTGGATCGTGATGCTGAACCGGGTGCGTCAGGTCGATTCGCACAATACGCGCGAAGTCCGCGGCCTGCTCGCGAACCTCGCCAAGCGCTTCGCCTTCGACATCGCGCCCGGTTTCGGCGAGCGCACGATCTTCCGCGAGATGTTCCCCGATGGCCTGGCGCTGATGGACCTGCGCCAGCCCGGCATCGAGAGGACGCTCTCCATGAGTCATGTTGCCGCGCGCAACGAGGTGCGCCGTCTGCTCGACATGCTGGGCGTGCCGCCGATATAGTCCGGCGCAAATCCATTTCAGTCCGCCCCTTGCGGGGCATCTTCTGCTACAAATGTCCATTCTGTCGCAGGACGGGCGGACATGGCCGACAGGCCCGAAATTCCGGAAAGCGGCAAGGCGGTTGACGCCGACTGGCTGCAGCGGGCGCTGGCCGCCGGCGGCGCGTCGGACCTCCCGGCGATCCGGGAGGTGGCCGTCGAGGCCATTGGCGGCGGGTTCGGCCTGCTGGGGGAAATCCTGCGCTGCCGCATGGTCTGGGAGGCGGCGGCGGAGGAGGCGCCCGGGAGCGTCATCGTCAAGCTGCCGTCGCCCGACCCGAAAAGCGTTCGCCTCTGCCGGCGCCTGTCGCTCTACAGGCGCGAATACGACTTCTACCGGCATATAGGCGGCCAGGCGCCGATGCGCTCTCCGGCCCTTCTGTACGGGGACTTCGAGGCGCGGAGCCACCGTTTCGTCCTGGTGCTCGAGGACCTGGGCGGGATGGCGCCGGGCGACCAGATCGCCGGCGCGACGGCCGAGCAGGCGCGGCGCGTCGTCCGCGCGCTGGCGCGGATGCACGGCTTCCACTGGAGCCGGACGGACCGGCCGCCGCTCGCCGGGTTTCACAACTCCTTCAGCCCGAAACGCCTCAAGCTGCTGCAATTCGTCTATCTGGCGAACCTCGCGCCGGCACTCGACCGCATTGAAGGCCTCTTCACGGGCGAAATGCGCCGCGTCACCCAGGCCTACGGCCTGAACGTGGTCGATTATCTGGGCAGGATCGCTGCCGCGCCCACCACCTTCGTCCACGGCGACGTGCGGCTCGACAACATGTTCTTCGAGGCGGGCGGCGGGGACGGCGTCGCCATGATCGACTGGCAGGTTTGCGGCGTCGGCAGCGGCCTTTACGACGTCGCCTATTTTCTTGCCGGCAACATACCGACCAAACTACGCCGCGAAATCGAGCGCGACGCCCTGATGGAATACCGGGACATCGTCGCCGGCATGGGCGCGGAGGACTTCACCTTCGAGGACTGCTGGCAGCTTTACCGCCGGAACATGGTTTCGCTCCTGATGGTCGCGGTTCTCGTGTGCGGGGGGCTGGACCTGGAGGACGAGCGCAAACGCCGCCTGGTGGAAACCGGCGTGCGGCGGACCCTGGCCGCCATCGAGGACCTGGACGCCGCCGAGTTCCTGCCGGAGCGCCGGTCGTTCCTCAGTCTGGCGGGCGGCCTTTCCATCCTGTTCGGCGCCGCCTACCGTGTGCGCCGGGCGTTTCGCTAGCCCGGTACCGGAAAAGACCGCGCCATGCCCGACGCCTCCCTCCTCTCCACGCTCGCGCCCTGGATCGGGCTCGCCGTCATCGTTGCGGGGGTCCTGTGGCTGCGCTCGCATATGCGCCGCTCCATGGACCGCCTGGGCGAGAGCATGGACCGGATCGGCGAAAGCGTGGACCGGATGGGCGAAAGCGTTGACCGGATGGCGCAAAGCCTGGACCGCATGGAGGACAAGCTCGACCGCAGCATCGAGCGGTTCGACAGCCGCCTGGACCGGATAGAGGAGCGGCAGGACCGGATGCAGGACCGGCTCGAGCGCGCGGAGGACCGGGTCGCCGGCGCGCTGGAGGACCGGGCGGAGACGGACAGACGGCTGCCGCCGGGGCGGGGCGGCCCCGAATAGCGTCCTGCGTCTCAGCCGCCTTCCCGGTGCCAGGCCTCCCGGTCGAAGGCCACATGCTCGCCGAAGAAGTGGACCGCGCGGTCGAGGCCGCGAAGGTCCGCCGCGGAATAGACCCGGGCCGGGCCGTCGAGCGTCTCCGCGCCGGCGCGCGCGCCCACCCAGGCGTCGGCCGGCTGCAAGGTGCTCTGCCGCTGCACCACGTCCCAGATGTAGTAATGGTGCGGGATGACGACACGGGGCCGGAGCGCCTCGATGATGTGCTCCACCATGTGGAAGCCCATGACATGCTGCGAGCCGTCCACCGGCAGCAGCGCAATGTCGATCCGCCCGAGCGCCTCCCACACTTCCGGCGGCGGGTTGTGGCGGTTGTCGCCCCAGTGGAGGATGCGCAGCCCCCCGGTCTCGACCGTGATGAGGCAGTTGTCCCAGGAGCGCGGATTGTCGGGCGGCTCGATGTTCGCGCCGCCGAACGCCGCATGGATCTTCTTGAAGTCGTAGAGCGCCGCGCTCGAATCCGTGGCGTGCTTGTCCGCGATGCCGCGAATGACGACGTCGGCGAACTCGTAGCGCCCGATGGGCCGGTCGAGCAGCACATGCGCGTCGAGGCGGTGCAGCGCGTCATGGTCGAAATGCGCGTGGGTGGAGACGCCGATATCCACTTCCGTCAGCGGGAAGTCGCGGAAATACCAATCCCAGCGGCGCGAGGGATGGTTGCGCCAGGGATCGACCATGACGCTCACCCCCTTCGGCGAGGTGATCCGGAAGGCCGAACTGCCGAAATAGGCGATCTCGACCGGCCCCTCGCGCGCCGGCGAGCGGTCGGCCTGCAGCTCGATCATCCGGTTGTGGTTGCTCGCCATCCGCCAGGCCGTCAGGCCCGTATCGAGTTCGCTCATCGTCCGTCCCCCCTCAGGCGTTGCCGCGGTCCTCGCGCCAGAGGCCGAGTTTTTCCTGCACGACGCGGTCCGAGAAGCTGAACAGCACGGCGTCCTCGGCGGCGCTGTGCCGGACGCCGTGCCAGCTCGGCGCCACGAAGATGTCGCGCGGCCCCCAGGAGAACACCGTCTCATCGCCGATGCGCGTCTCGCCGCGTCCCTCGACGACCGCGAACACCGCCGCGTCCGTCGCCCGGTAGCTTGCGGTCTCGAAGCCGGCCGGCAGCAATTGCAGGTGCGCGGCGATGGTCGGCATGGCGTGGCCGCCGTCCACCGGG
This sequence comes from Alphaproteobacteria bacterium, assembly GCA_022824105.1. Classification (GTDB taxonomy): domain Bacteria; phylum Pseudomonadota; class Alphaproteobacteria; order Bin95; family Bin95; genus Bin95. Next base: position 1,454 of record JAJEAZ010000289.1, on the reverse strand, counting down.
TTGGCGTAGCGCAGCTTCAGCCCGTGGCAGGGGTCCCAGGCCTCGCGCCGGCGCATCGCCTCCAGCGCCTCGCGCGAGCGGGCGTAAGGGTAGTTGAACACCGGCGAGGCGGGCGCGCCCGGCTCATGGTCCACCGGCAGCAGCCCCTGGCCGTAGCGGGCGAGGCTGTCGCCCTCCGGCCGCGAGAGCGGCTGGCGGTTCTCGCCCAGCCGTTCGGCGAAGGAGGCGTCGAAGAACTGCACCATCGGGATGTCGAGCCCGTCGAGCCAGATCATCGCCCGGTCGGACTCGTTGCCGTGGTCGTGCCAGGTCCAGTGGGGCGTGATGACGAAATCGCCCTCCGCCATGGTGGTGCGCTCGCCGTCGACGGCCGTGTAGGCGCCTTCGCCCTCCACCACGAAGCGCAGCGCCGACTGGCTGTGGCGGTGCGCGGGCGCGACCTCGCCGGGCAGCACCAGTTGCAGCCCGGCATAGAGCGAGGTGGTGATGCGCGAGGTGCCGCGGAGGCCCGGATTCTCCAGCACCAGCACGCGGCGTTCGGCCTCCTCGGCGGTGATGACGGCGCCCGACTCCATGACCGGGCCGCGCACCTCCTCCCAGCGCCAGAGCGCCGGGCGGCAGGCGCTGGCGGGCTCGGGCGTGATCAGCCCGGCCATGACCTCCCAGAGCGGCGCCAGGTTCCGCGCCCCGATCTCCTCGTAGAACGCCGCCCTGTCCGTCATCGCCGCCTCCGCCCCGATTGCCGCGCCAACATAGCCCGCCCGCAGCGGATTCCGAAGACGGGGGGCGGACGTTGCCGGGCGTTTTCCTTGACCTTCATTCTGTGCAAATATATGCACGATGGAAACGAGTTCGCAGCGAATTCGGCAAAGACTTGAACGGAACGGTTGGTATCTGGCGCGCCATGGCTCCGGTCACGATATCTACCGCCACCCGTCAATCCGGGGCATCGTCACCATGCCCCGCCACCGCCGCCTGTCGCCGGCAGTCGTCCGGTCGATCGCGAAAAAGGCCGGCTGGTCGGAATCGGAGGACGCGACAGGTTCGCAGCAGGGAGGCGAGAATGGCCCGCTATCCAGCACTGATTGACGGCGAAAATGGTGCTTACGGCGTCACATTTCCCGACTTGCCGGGGATTGTGGCCATGGGCGCGACCCTCGATGAAGCACTTTCGAACGCGGAAGAGGCGCTCTCGGACGCCTCGGCTGAAGCGGAACGGGACGGCGCACCCCTCGAAGCGGCCAGCGCCATCGAAGAGGTGGAAGTGCCTGCGGGCTCCGCGCTGGCAACGGTTCCGCTCATTCGACCGTCGCCGAAACGCATTCGCGCTAACCTGACCTTGAGCGAGGGCGTGGTCGAGTTCATGGATCACGAGGCGCGCCGGCGCGGCATGACGCGCACGGCCTTCGTGGAGTGGATGGCGCGCCGGATCGCGCGCGCCGGCGGATAGCCTT
>JAJEAZ010000127.1 GCA_022824105.1 Alphaproteobacteria bacterium | reverse complement strand
GGATGTGCTGGCGTCGGAAAGGATCGCCGTTCGACCGCTCGGTCCGGAGATCGGCAGGGCTTCGGCGCAGAAGATGCTCTATTCCGCGCTCAACAAGGGTTATTGGGCGCTCCAGGCGGCTGTGTTGACGGCGGCCGAACGTGCGGGACTGTCGGAAGAACTGCGCGCCGAACTCGCCTTCAGCCAGCCGGAAGTGCTGTCGCGCATGGAGGACCGCATCGGCCTGCTGCCTGCCGACGCCCATCGCTTTCACCCGGAGATGGTGGAGATAGCCGCGTTCTTCGAAAGCCTCGGCATGACGACCGGATTCCACCGGGGCGCCGAGGACCTGTTCCGCCTGCTGGCCCGGACGCCGCTTGCCGAAGAGACGAAAGAGACCTGGGACCGGTCGAGGCCGCTTCAGGAGTCGGTGCGTATGTTCGCGGAGGCCGTCGAGGAATAATGCCAACGGCAACGGGTATGAACCGGTAAGCCTTTCGCATCGTCCCGGACGACGGAACCCTCATCCCGAGTAACGGCGCCAGCGGCAGATCGGGGACCCCCGGCGGCATGTCATGAAATGTCATGTTTTTGCCGCAACTGCCCTCTCGCGACCGGAGGGACCGGCATGACGTGAAGAGGGCCGGGGCGGCGGTTGGGAGCGTGCGCGGCGGGGACCCCTGCGGGATGTCATGTTTTGTCATGTTCCGTCATGCGGCGCTGGGGAAATGTCATGTTTTGTCATGCGGGGCTGTCTCCGCCGGGCTGTGCGGCCGGGGCTTCGGCGGCGGGCGCCGGCCTTGCGGCCGGTTTCGCCGCCAGGCCGGGGCGGGGATCGGTTGCGGTCATGCGTGCCTCCTTCGGGGCAAAGGGCGGGACGGGTGTCCCTGTTTTGCGCGCGTTTCGCGTGCGGGCGCGGGCGGGTGTCGGCGCCGGCGCGGTTCGCGCACCTGATTGCGCGCGCGAGACGCAGGACGCACCTCGCCCGTCGGTTCCCGCCGGGGTTTTTTTCGCAGCCCCCAGCCGGTTGCTTTCTGCAGAAACGCCGAAAGGCGGCCCCGGGAGCCGCCTCTCTCTACTTTCATCATACACCATACCGCCAAATGTCAAGCCCGTCCGGAAACAAAAAGTGAAACTACCGGCTATTTTGTCCGTAACCCGTTGCGCCGGCGGGCGCCAAAGCTGTCATGGGTTCCGGTCAACGACCGTTGGTATCAGGCGCGAACCGGGATCGGACCGGCATCCGTCCGGTCGGGAGCCCCCGTGGAGCGCGAAGGGCTGCAAGTCGGAACCCTGTAGGCGAAGGCGGCGGCGAACCGATGCTCGCCCAGGTCGATGAGATGCCAGCTGTTCGACGGAGCATGGGGGAATCGAAACAGGCTCGACCGGGCTCCCTGCAGCATCGCCCCGGGCACCTCGAACCTGGACGGGTTCAGCGAAAATCCGGAGCCAAGGGCCTTGATGAGCGCCTCCTTCATGCTCCAGAGCCGGTAAAAGAGGCGCACCTTCTGCTGTCCCGAGGCAAGTGACAGCAAACGGCGTTCCGTCGGGCCATAGACCATGCTGCCGATGCCGTCGAGATCGCGCCCCGGAGTGCGCTCCGCCACATCGATGCCGATCCTGTCGTTGGACGCAAAGACGATCAGGCCGTTCCGCCCGCAGTGGCTGACATTGAAACCCGCCTCGGCGCGCCGGCCATCCACCAGGGCGTAGGGTTTGCCGTGCTCGCCATATCCGAAAGAGAGCCGGTCGCTGGAACAGGCCAGGCGCCCGGCAAGGTTTACGCGAAGCGCCGCCCGGCAGAGGGCGAAGCGGCGCCGGGGGGCGGGCACGGGAAAGCGATGCCAGCGAGCCTTCTCTTCGTCATCCAGGAGGGAGAACGCATACGCCTCGCGCTCCGCATGCGGCGCGAGATCCACATGAAACATGGTCGCACCGGCCGCTTCGCGCCAGGGAGTCCACCACCGGAACGCGGTCGTCAACATCGTGCGAGTCGTAGCAGCCCGATGTCGGCCGCGTCCAGCGTGAGCGATACGGGCCCCGGTCGACGGCGGAGCGGGTCCGCGCCGCTCTGAGGGGCGGCCTTCGGGATGTTCCGCAGGCGAGGTCGGTCCGCGGTCCTCGGCATTTCGGGAACCGCGCCATCGTCCGGGGAGGTCAGTGATCGAAATGGTAGGCGATCTCGTCGAAGCGGTCGCGGGGAAAGGCGAACACGAATACAAGCGGCTCCGTGCCGGTGCAGCGCAGCGCGTGCCGGACGTCGGGCGGGATGTAGACCGCGCAGCCGGGCCCCACCGGCTGCGAACGGTTCTCGATATCCATCTCGCCTCGGCCGCTGATGATGAAATAGATCTCGGCAGGCTCATGGCGGTGACGCATGAGCTCCGCCCCCGGTGCGACTTCGGCGATCCCGGTAGCCAGGTCCCGGGTCTCGGTTCGCTCTCCGGAGATCAGCAGCTTCCAGCGAATCCCTTTTCCTGCGGCAAGGCTGGCGTCTTCGCCGCCTTCCCACTCAAGATCGGCCTGGTCGACGATGGCAAGTTTCGGCGCGGTCATCGGCCTCTCCCGTTCGGTTGCGCGGCGCCCTCAGCGCGCTTCCTGCTCATGGACGTCGCTCAATCCGGTCGCACGGGTCGGGAGGAAGGGGCGGCGCAACCGGGACATGACAGGCCGACGGGCGACGGGAACCGACGAGCAGCGACATGACGATCCCATCTCCCGGAACAGCCCGGTCGCCCGCCGTCGGCGCCGGTTGTCTGTGCCGCGAAGAGAGTCGCCCGCGGCGGAGGGCCGCCACTTGTCGCGATGCGACGGTTCAGAAGCCCGGATGCGACTTTCCGAAAGGAAAATGCCGAAGGGAACGGAAAGCCGGCCCCCCGGCCTGGCCGGCAAACCCGCAATGCGCTGACATTCGACCCGGACCAGCAGCCGGGGGCAGGTCACCGGCGCCTGGCGACAGGCCAAGGACGTGAGGCGGCGGTGGACATGTCATACCAGCGGCCTCGATTGGGGACTCATGCCAGCGGTCGTTGACCGGAACCGATGGCGGAGCCACCTCCACCGTCGCCCCGGCCCCCGAGCCCTACCGTATGCACACATCTCAAACGTTGTGTGTTTTGGGTTTGAAGGTTTGCGCTTTTTGGGCGGTTCTGATTCTTTTGTTTGACGGGTTTTGAGGCTTGCCAAGAGGGGTTGAGGGATGGTGGATGGCGTGTCGTTTTTCGGTGACCGTCGCGTGGACCGTGCGCATCGGTTTTTGCATGATCGCCTTGTCAGGCATGGTCCCCGGGGTATTTCGGTCCGGCGTCTTGGGGGCAGCCGAGCGGGCGAGGT
>JAJEAZ010000700.1 GCA_022824105.1 Alphaproteobacteria bacterium | reverse complement strand
GTCTGCTTCAGCAGGACAAGGCCTTCAAGGGCCAGAAACTCGGTCTGGAGCGGCACGAGCACCCGCGTGGCGGCGGTAAGCGCATTGATGGTCAGGAAGCCGAGCGACGGAGGGCAATCGATCAGCACATAGTCGTAGCGCTGCGCCGCGCCGGCAAGCGCGTCGCGCAGCCGGGTCTCGCGCGACGGTTCGCCCGCAAGCTCGATCTCGGCGCCGAACAGGCGTTCCGTGGACGGGACGAGGTCGAAGCCCGCGATGTCCGTTCCCATCGCGACATCGCCGAGGCGGGCTCGTGCGAGCATGAGGTCCCAGGCGCCCGTACGGCGGCGGTCCGCAGGGATGCCGAGGCCGGTGCTGGCATTGCCCTGGGGATCGAGGTCCACGACGAGCGTGCGCCGGCCGGTCGCCGCCAGCGCCGTCGCGAGGTTGACGGCGGTCGTGGTCTTGGCGACGCCGCCCTTCTGGTTGACGACGGCGTGGATGCGGGCGCTGTCAGGCGGCACGGGAAAGCCCGCTCACTTCAAGCACGACCCCGTCGGGCGCGCTGCGGCTCCGATGCCTGCGCAGCGCCATCTTCCAGGCCGCGCGCGCCTCGCTTACCTCCTCCTCGACCCGCGCGCCCTTGAGGAAGAGGCAGAGGCCTCCGGACGCCAGCAGCGGCAGGGCCAGGCCGAGCAGCCGGTCCAGCGGCGCGCACGCCCTCGCGGTCACGATGTCGGCCTTGAGGTCCAGCTGTTCCGCCCGGGCATTGTGCACTTCGACCGGCGCGCCGGTGATGCGGACCGCTTCGCGCAGGAACGCCGCCTTGCGCGCGTCGCTCTCGATCAGGTGAACCGGGCCGCCGCGAAGGATGGCGAGCACCAGGCCCGGAAAGCCGGCGCCGGAACCGAGATCGGCGAGGCGGGCCCCGGCCGGAACCAGCGGCGCAAGCTGGGCGCTGTCGAGCATGTGGCGGCGCCACGGGTCGCAGAGCGTGGCGGTCCCCACAAGATTGATCCGCTTCTGCCAGCGGCGCAGCAGGTCGAGATGGCTGGCGAGGCGGTCCAATGTTTCACGTGAAACACCGGTCATGCGCGCAAAATCCTCAGGCGCGAGCGCGCTGGACATGCCGCAGCAGCAGGGTGACGGCCGCGGGCGTGATTCCCTGCATCCGCCCCGCCGCGCCCAGCGTTGCCGGCCTGGCTGCGGCCAGTCTTTCGCGCGCTTCCGCGGAGAGGCCGTGAACGCGCCGATAGTCCAGGGTCTCGGGCAGGCGCAGCGCCTCGTCCTTCCGGTAGGCGCGGATGTCGGCCGCCTGTCGGTCGAGATAGGAGGCATAAACGGCCTCGATCGAGAGCTGGCCGGCGATGTCGGCGGGAATGTCGGCCAGTTCCGGCCATGCCGCAGCGATTCGAGACCAGTCCACGTCGCGGTAGCCGAGGAGGTCGAAGGCGCTCCGCCGCCGTCCGTCCGCATTGACCCGGAAGCCGAGCGCCGCGAGCACGGCAGGCGAGCCGCCGAGCTCGCGGAGACGCGCCTCCGCCTCCGCGAGCGCGCGCCGCCGCGCCTCGAACCGCCGGGCACGTTCCGGGCCGACGCACCCGAGTTGGATGCCGCGCCCGGTCAGGCGCAGGTCCGCATTGTCGGCGCGCAAGCTCAGGCGGTATTCGGCGCGCGAAGTGAACATGCGGTACGGCTCGTCCGCGCCCCGGGTTACGAGGTCGTCGATCAGCACGCCGATATAGGCTTCGGCGCGGTCGAGCACGGCATCCGCGCCGGCGGCGTTCAATCCCGCAATCAGCCCCTGGGCGGCCGCTTCCTCATAGCCGGTGGTGCCGTTGATCTGCCCGGCCAGGTAGAGCCCCGGCACGGCGCGAAGTTCGAGCGTCGGGCGGAGCGCGCGCGGGTCCACGAAATCATACTCAATCGCATAGCCCGGCCGCAGCATGACCGCGTCTTCAAGGCCGGGGATGGTCTTCAGCATGGCGCGTTGGACCGCCTCCGGCAGCGCCGTCGAGATGCCGTTCGGATAGACGGTCGGGTCGTCCAGCCCCTCCGGTTCCAGGAAGATGCGGTGCCCGGCCCTGTCCGGGAAGCGCACCACCTTGTCCTCGATGGAGGGACAATAGCGCGGCCCCGCGCCTTCGATCCGCCCGGCATAGACCGCCGTCTCGCCGAGATTGGCGCGGACCAGCGCGTGGGTCCCGGGCGTCGTCGCCGTCACATGGCAGACGGTTTGCGGCACCTCGATGCGGTCGGTCATGGCCGAGAACGGAACCGGCGGGTCGTCGCCCTGCTGCTCCTCCAGCCTGTCGAAGGCGATCGTGCGTCCGTCCAGGCGCGGCGGCGTGCCCGTCTTGAGCCGGCCCATCGGCAATTCCAGACCCTCCAGAGTCCGGGCGAGCCCCACGGCCGGCGCATCGCCCACCCTGCCGGCCGGCACGGTCTTCCGGCCGACATGGATCATGCCGCGCAGGAAGGTGCCGGTGGTAAGCACGACCGCTCCCGCAGCGACGGTATCCCCGCCTGCGAGCACAACACCCGCAATCCGCCCGCCCGGGTCCAGCAAGAGGTCTTCCACGGCGTCGGCGCACAGTTCCAGCCCCGGCTGCTCCCCCAGAAGCGCCCGCACCGCGCGGCGATACAGCTTGCGGTCCGCCTGCGCGCGCGGGCCCTGCACTGCCGGGCCCTTGCTGCGGTTCAACACCCGGAACTGGATGCCCGCGCGGTCGATGGCGCGTCCCATGAGCCCGTCCAGCGCATCGATCTCGCGCACCAGATGGCCCTTGCCGAGCCCGCCGACCGCCGGGTTGCAGGACATCTCGCCGATGGTGTCGAGCTTGTGCGTGACGAGGAGCGTGCGTGCGCCGCTGCGCGCTGCGGCCGCCGCCGCCTCGCAGCCCGCATGGCCGCCGCCGACCACGATGACATCATACGCGCTCATGGCCGCTGCAATAAGCCGATGCGCTGCGAGAGACAAGTCCGGCGCGCGCCGAAAACACCGTGTTTCACGTGAAACACCGCCGCGGCCGTGGACATCTGCGCTCCGCGTCTCAAGCAGCCACAAGCGCCACAAGAACGGCGAGTTCCGTGGCCTGCTGGACGGCGCCGAGCGTGTCCCCGGTATGGCCGCCGAACCGGCTTGCCGCCAGCCATGCAACGCCGAATGCCACGACAGCCGCTACCGGAACCGCCTGCCAACCCAGCGCAAGGCCTATCCCCGCCGCCACCAGGAGCGCCGGCACGGGGCGCACCTGCCCCGCTTCCGCCGCCAGCCCGTCGGTTCGGGCCGGCGGCGTCCACGCCATCGCCCCCGCCACCGCCCCGCGCGAGAGCGCGTGAGCCGCGATTGCCGCCGCCGGGCCCGCGGCTGCGAGCGCGAGGGCCCGCAACGGCACGCTGAACGCCAGTGCGAGCGCGCCGAAGGCCCCCGTCCGCGGGTCCCGCATGACATCCAGCGCGCGGCGCGGGTCCCGGCTGCCGAGCGCATCCGCCGTGTCGGCGAGGCCGTCCTCATGCAGCCCGCCGGTGAGCGCAATCCCCGCCCCGACGGCGAGGAAGCCCGCCAGCACGGATGGCAGGCCGACCGCTTGCGCCGCCAGGAATCCCCCCGCTACGCACACGCCCACGGCAACGCCTGCCAGCGGAAAGCACCAGGCGGCCTCGCCCAGCGGGCGCGGCTCCGGCCGGCCCACGGGCAGCAGGGTGAAGAACTGGAAGGCCAGCCGCATGTCGTCCAGCGCGCGCATGGACTTCCTCCCGAGAATCCGCGATAGACCGCCAGCATGGCCGAAACCGACCCCACTGTCTCGCCCAACGAGACCAACCCTATCGCCTCGCCCGACAAGACCCCGCCCATCGTCTCGCTCGCCGAAATCGCCGAGACCCTGGCCCATCTGCCCGGTCCCGACGAGGCGGCGCGCGAGGCGGCGCGGGCGCGGGAGCAGCGGCTGACCAAGCCGCCGGGCGCGCTCGGCCGGCTGGAGGAACTCGCCGAATGGCTGGCCGCATGGCAGGGGCGCCATCCGCCCCGCATGGACCGGCCGCGCGTCGCGGTTTTCGCCGGCAATCACGGCGTCGCGCGTCGCGGCGTCTCCGCGTGGCCCGCCTCTGTGACGGCGGAAATGGTGCAGAACTTCATCGCCGGGGGCGCCGCCGTGAACGCCATTTGCGGCGCGCTCGATGCGGAACTCCGCGTCTATGAGCTGTCGCTGGAGGCGCCGACGGTGGACTTCACCACCGCCCCCGCCATGACGGATGAAGAGTGCGCGCGGGCCGTCGCCTACGGCATGATGGCGGTCGAGCCCGGCATCGACGCGCTCGCGGTCGGCGAGATGGGCATTGCCAACACGACCTCGGCCGCCGCCATCGCCCATGCGCTGCACGGGGGCCGGCCGGAGGACTGGACCGGGCCCGGCACGGGCGTCTCGGGGACGCGGCTCGAAGCCAAGGTCGAAACGGTGCGCCTCGGCGCGGCCCGGCACGGCAACCGCCCGCCGCTGGAGGTGCTGCGCCGCCTCGGCGGCTTCGAGACCGCCGCCATGTTCGGCGCGCTCGTGGCCGCCCGCATGGGCCGGGTGCCGGTGCTGCTCGACGGCTACGGCGCGGCGGCGGCGGCGGCCGTGCTGCATGCGCTCGACCCGTCGGGCCTCGACCACTGCCAGGCCGGCCACCTCTCCGCCGAGCCGGCCCACGGGCGGCTGCTGGCTATCTGGGGCAAGGCCCCGCTGCTCGATTTGCACATGCGCCTGGGCGAAGCCTCCGGAGCAGCCCTGGCGCTCGCCCTGCTCAAGGCCGCCGCCCGTTGCCATGCCGATATGGCCACCTTCGAGGGCGCCGGCGTCTCCGGCCCGGAGACCCGCCCGGCAGGCCGGTAGCCCGGAAAGGGCTCTACAGCACGGGCGCGCCGAACAATGCGGCGTGGAAATATGCGAAGAGGGCCGCGGCGACGAGTCCCGACACCAGCGCGGCTGCGTCCATCGCGAGGCGCGGCTTCCTGTCGGCGGGAGGCCGTTTGCCGCGCGCCACGGCGCTCACCGCCGCCACCAGCGAAAAGCCTGCAAAGCCCCCGAAGAGCACGAGCGAGCGCAGGTCGCCATTCGCCGCCAGATGGGCAAGCGCCCAGAGAAGGAGCCCGAGCAGCATGGGGTGCTGGACGACGGACCGGATGTGTGTCGGCATATTGGCCGCCGCGAACAGCACGAAGGCCGCCGGCGCCATCCACATCGCCGCCTGCCGCCCCCAGTCCGGAGGCGAATAGACGGGCTCGAACGGAGCCGCCGAATAGCCCCATACGATCAGCACGAGGGCTGCGAGCGCGAGGCCCGAGAACGCCCCGCGATACCGCTTCCCGCCCATGAGGGTGACAAGGCCGGCGCGAAGGTGCGGAACGCTCGGAACCAGATGCAGGACGATGAAAAGCGCGAGTCCGGCAACGAGGAGAGTCATGGCAACTCCTTCCTGGCTTCAACGCCGGGGAAATCCGCCCGGCGCGTCAGGTAACGATGCCGAGGAACAGCGCGAGCGCGCGATTCACGGCGCGCATGGCATCCTGCTCAAGGCGGCCGAACGGTTGACCCAATTTGCCGATCCGTACCGTTGTGGCCTTGTCGGCCATGACGAAGGACCGCGTTCGCAGACCGTTGGCCGGAGATGGTTCGACCGCAACTCGGAACAACGGCATTTCCGCCTCGGTCGATGTCATCAGCAGAACTGTTACGGTAGCCGTTTCCCGAAACCGGTCCGATTGCACCACCAGGGCGGGGCGCGGCTTGCCGAATTCTCCCGGCGCGACAACGGTTACAAGGTCGCCGCGCGTCACTCCGAATCGTCCAGGTCTTCCAGAGCAGCATCCAAGAAGGCCATAAGTTCAGGGTCGTTCCGGTCCGCCGCCGCCGCCAGCGCCGCCTGTCGGCGGCATTCCTCCTCGAAGCCCGGCCGCCGGCTGTCAGGGACCCAGATCTGGACGGGACGGAGCCCCTGCGCCCGGAGGGCCTTCCTCCGCTTGCGGACCCGTTCCACATTCGATGACGGCATGGCGCACTCCACCCGGCTGTTACATGTAACATGGCGCCGGGGTCGAGAGCGGTCAAGAGCCAAGCAGGTGCTTACCCTCCGCGGCCCGTCACATGCTCCCGGAGGCGGGGCATGATCTCGGCGAGATTGCAGCGGCGGACGCGGAGTAGAGCTGCGCCACTCGAAGGCGCTAACCCTCTCCGACCATCGGAACGGTGCGGAAGGTGAGCGAGACGCGCCGTTTCCGGGGACGCCAGCCGGCGCCGTCGCGCTCCCGCTTACGTTTGGCGATGCCGTGCATCCACCGATAGCGCGCATCTCCGGTGATGACCAACGCCGAGCCCGGCGCCAACGGGATATGGACCGTATTCTCGCGGGTGCCGCCCGAGACCGGCTTCATGTCCATTTGCCATTCGTCGCCGAGGGATATTGTCGCAACCGCCGGGCCGAAACATTGCCGGTCCACATGCATGGCAATGCCCTGACCAGGCTCATATTCATTGACGATCGCCTGGTCCGGCGTTCGGTCGAAGAGCCCGGTGACCGAGTGCAATTTCGCCGCGATGTCGACTAACCATTGCGGCAGGGGGCCGAGGCGAAGATCGGAGGTTATGGCCCGTGCCCGATAATCGTAGCGCCATCCATAGTGTTGAACGCGACGTTCCAAATCCTCCAGCCAAGGCGCCTGGTTGATATGATCCATCGCCCGTTCCTGCTCACCGCTGTCGAGGAACGCCGGATAGTAGCGGCTCCCGCGAATGCCATCGACTTCGTGGGGCGATGCCTCCTCGGCACACTGCTTGAAAAAATCACCTTGCGCACTCATGGGTGTGCAACCCTGCCATATATGGAGGAAGGCAACCGGATCTCCTCGAATATAGCGGATAAACCATCCTTTACCAAGGCCTGCCGCAGACTCTCGCATGCTGACCGGAACACACCCTCCCGGCCACCGGATCTGGCATCCACGGCCAACAGGTGACAGTGTGTGGGAGCGCAAATTCGGCAGATACACGCTACAATATGAGCAATTTCGCGCATATCGCTATCCTCTTCATATGCCTGTATGAGAACATGCCCGAAAGAAATTACAATGTGTGACTTTACGAATGGACGGTGGACATGTAATTTGGAATATAAATCATCTGTATTGTTGACATAATCACTGGATATATTGATATTGAATTTACTCCAGATCAATTGTGCAAGACAAACCATGTTGGGAGACTTATCATAACCAAGTAATTTCAATCCAGATTCAGAGCCTGACTCAAAACTCGCTGAAGTTTTTCAAGCCCTTGCGAGTCGTCGTGTTGTGAGCCGGATATGGGCAATGTTGATCCATGCTTCGCTTGAGGCGATGGATTTTTCCCAGTCTTTTGCCAGGCGACGGCAGCG
>JAJEAZ010000574.1 GCA_022824105.1 Alphaproteobacteria bacterium | reverse complement strand
TCGGGGGCGGTCCGGCGAGCGGCTGCAAACCGTCCGTCTTCCCGCCTGTCGCACCGATACCTCGTTACCGGCCCCCGGCTTGTCCGCCCGGGTGATTTCTTGGCACGTGGGTCATGCGTGGTGCGGCGGCGCAGCAATAGGTCCAAAACGCCCGGCGGTCAAATATTTTCGGCCCGTCCGCCCGGCCCATCGGGTCCACGCCATCCGGGACGTTACGGAATGTCATGTTTTGTCATGTTCCGGATGCGGACGGCGCATAGGCCGTTGCCTGTCAGGGCATATCGCCGTGGATTGGGACAAGGGCCCTGGACATTCTGTCCCGGCTCCCCGGCTTTGCGTCTTCGGCATGGAGTTTCTCCTCTCGACCCCTTTTCGTTTCCCTCTCCCCGCCGCCGGCTTTCGCCAGTGGCGGGACCCTTTGCCGCGCGTATCGCGCGCGGGCGCGGGCGGGTGTCGGCGCCGGCGCGGTTCGCGCGCCTGATTGCCCGCGCGTGCGAGGCAGGCGCGGGACGCACGTCTCCCGTCTGTTTCTCGGGGTGTTTTTCGCGCCGGCGCGAACCGGAAGACGAAGCGGCCCCGCGCGGATGCCGTTTCTCTCTTCCCGCCTCATATAGCCACGGGCAATTCAGAAAACAATCCTCTTTCTTGAATTATTTCATATATTGCGAACAAATAGCGTTTACGGAACCGCCGTCCACCCCCTCATACCAGCGGCATCGACTTCGGACTCATGTGAAGACTGCGGCCCATATCGTCGCCCCGGACCCCGATCCGGGGCCCAGCCTCGGTCCTGGCGGCAGTTTCAGCGGTTGAACCTGCTCTCCACCGGCTGCGGCGGTGGCACGAGTCAGGGATGGGCCCCGGCTCGGGGGCCGGGGCGACGATGGAGGTGGCTTCGCCATCGGTTCCGGTCAACGACCGCTGGTATCATGCTTTCGTGGAGCGGGGTCAGACCGGGGCGGTGGCGGCTTCCAGCCAGAGGGGGTCTTCGCAGACGGCGACCTCGCGCACCTCGGCGTGATAGGCGTTCAGCCAGTCGCGCTCGGCGGGGGTGAGCAGCGCGGTGTCGATCAGGCGGCGGTCGATGGGCGCGAAGGTCAGCGTCTCGAAGCTCAGCATCTCCGGGAAATCCGGGTCCTCGCGCACCAGCAACAGGTTCTCGATGCGGATGCCGAACGCGCCCGCCTCGTAATAGCCGGGCTCGTTGGAGACGATCATGCCCGGCAGCAGGGGCTCGTTGCCGCTCCGGGCGACGCGCTGCGGGCCTTCATGCACCGAGAGGTAGCTGCCGACGCCGTGGCCGGTGCCGTGGTCGAAATCCAGACCTCCCTGCCAGAGCGGCGCGCGGGCCAGCGCGTCCAGCTGGGCGCCGGTCGTTCCCTCGGGAAACCGCGCCGCGGCGAGCGCGATATGTCCCTTCAACACGCGGGTGAAGCAGGCGCGCTGGCGCTCCGTCGGGGCGCCTATGACGATCGTGCGGGTGATGTCGGTCGTGCCGTCGAGGAACTGCGCGCCGGAATCGACCAGGTAGAGCATGTCCGGCCCAAGCGCGCGGTCGGTGGCCTCGGTCACGCCGTAATGCACGACCGCGCCGTTGGGCCCCGCGCCGGAAATCGTCGGGAAGCTGAGGTCGCGGAAGAGCGGCAGCTTCTCGCGGTAGCCGCGCAGGCGGGCGGCGGCGGAAAGCTCCGTCTGCCTGCCCGCAGGCCCTTCACGGTCGAGCCAGGCGAGAAAGTCCGCCATCGCGCCGGCGTCGCGGCGGTGCGCGGCCTTCGTGCCGGCAATCTCGCCCTCGTTCTTGCAGGCCTTGGGCAGGATGCAGGGGTCGCGCTCGCGCTCGATCCTTGCGCCCGCCGCCTCCAGCCGCGAGACGACCCAGGCGGGCGCACGGGCGGCATCGACCTGCACCGTCTTGGCCGTCAGCGCGTCGAGCGCCGGCCCGAACGCCTCCGGCGGCGCCAGCGAGACCTCGTTGCCGAGATGCGCGCCCAGGCCCGGCGCGGGCTTCGCCGGATCGACGAACAGCTCCACCTTCCCTTCGCGGTCCAGCAGCGCGAAGCCGAGCGGCAGCGGCGTGTGGGCGACGTCGCCGCCGCGGATATTGAGCAGCCAGGCGATGGAGTCCGGCAGGGTCAGCACCGCCGCGTCGCGGCCGGCCTCGTCCAGCCCGGCGGCAAGCTCGCGGCGCTTGTCGGCCGACTCGCGGCCGGCATAAGCAATGTCGTGGGCGACCATCGGTGAGCTCGGCGGGGCGGGCCGGTCGGCCCAGGCTGCATCCAGCGGATTCTCCGCGCAGGCGACCAGACGGCCGCCCGCCTTGCCGGCGGCCTTCTCGAACTTCCGGACCTCCTTCTCCACATGCAGCCAGGGGTCGTAGCCGAGCGCGCCGCCCGGCGGCAGGTTCGCCGCAATCCATTCGTCCGGCGGATCGTCGCTGATGTGGAGGCACGCGAAGACCTCCGTATCGACCTGTTCCGGCATTTGCAGCGTGTAGCGGCCGTCGCTGAACACCGCGCCCTTTTCCAGCAGCAGGACGGCGATCCCGGCCGAGCCGGTGAAGCCGGTCAGCCAGGCCAGCCGCGCGGCGCTCGGCGGCACATACTCCCCCTGATATTCGTCCGCGCGCGGCACCAGGAAACCGTCGAGGCCCCGCCGACGCAATTCGGCCCTGAGCGCGTCCACGGCGTCGCGACGGCCGGTCATGCCGCGTGGCTCCCGGTCACGAAGGGCCAGAGCGCGTCTGCACCCTCCGCCGCAATCAGGCGGCCGAGCCGGACCGACCAGACGCGCTCATTGCCGAACTCGTCCCGCCAGCACCAGAGCCGCCTGGTGCGATGGTGCAGGGAATGCTCGTAGGTGAAGCCCATCGCGCCGTGGACCTGGTGGGCGATGGCGGCTCCCTTCGATGCCGCCTCGCCGGAGCGCGCCTTG
Organism: Alphaproteobacteria bacterium; assembly: GCA_022824105.1. Classification (GTDB taxonomy): domain Bacteria; phylum Pseudomonadota; class Alphaproteobacteria; order Bin95; family Bin95; genus Bin95. Next base: position 3,821 of record JAJEAZ010000574.1, on the reverse strand, counting down.
GCCGCCGCAATGGCCGCGACACCGGCGGGGCCGAAATCCCCGGCCGCCACAGCCTCGCCCGCAGCGTCCGCCGCCGCCTCGGCCGCGGCGGCCTCGCCGGCAAGCTCCGCCAGCGCGTGCTGCACCGCCTGGAAGCGCCCGATCGGCCGGCCGAACTGCTCCCGCTCCTGCGCATACTGCACCGACTGGTCGAGCAGCCGGGAGAGCGCGCCCGCCATCTGCGCTGCGCGCACCGCCGCGCCGACAAGCATCAGGCGGTCGCGGTCGAGCCCCTCGGGCGCCGGGGCCGAGCGCAGCGGGCGCACGCCGTCCAATGCGATGTCGTCCCGCGCCTCGCCGGCAAGGCTAATTCCCGGCGCCAGCGCGCAAGCTTCGCGTTCGACAAGAAGGATGCGGCCCGCCGCGAGCAGCGCGACATGTCCGGCCTGGCGCGCGAACGGCACCTGCCGCGCCGTGCCGGAGAGCACGCCGTCTTCGAGTTCGACGATGTCCGCCGGGCCGACCGGGGCCACGGTCATCGGGCCGCCCGGCGCGGCGATGCCGCCCTGCTCCAGCAGCCAGCCCGCCAGCAGCGTCTCCGCCAGTGGGGCCGGGACCGCCCAGGCGCCGGCGGCCTTCAATATGCCGAAGCCGTCGCCCGTCTCCGCGCCGCCGCCGCCGAGTTCCTCGCGAACCCAGGCCAGCGTGAGACCGCTTTCCTCCAGCGCCTCCCAGAGCGCCGCCGGCCAGACGCCGGTCTCGGCGTCGTTGACGGTCTCCGGCGGGCAGAGGTCGGCGAGGATGCGCTCCGCCGTGTCGAGGACGATGCGGTCGCTCATCTGAGGCCGAGCTCCCGCGCGACGATGCCCTTCAGCACCTCGTTGGTGCCGCCGCGAATGGTGGAGGAGGGCACGTGGAGCACGCCGTCCGCCAGCACCTTGCCATAGAGGTCCGGGGACTGGCTCGCCGCCGCTGCGGGCAGCAGGTTCCGCGCCTCGCGCACGAGTTCGCCCTCGAAGCGCGTGCCCATGTCCTTGACGAGCGCGGCCGCGACCTCCGGCGCCTCGCCCTCGTCCAGCAGCTTCGAGATGCCGAGCGACATGCGCCTGAGCGCCATGGTCCGCGCCGCCATCGCGCCCACCGCCTCGGCGTCCCTCTCGCCCGGTTCGGGACCGAGTTCCCGCACCAGCTCCGTCAGCACCGGGAAGGTGGAGAGGAACCGCTCCGGGCCCGAGCGTTCGATGGCGAGCTCGCTTGTCACCTGCCGCCAGCCGTCCCCGGCCTCGCCGATCACCATGTCGTCGGGCACGAAGGCATCGTCGAACACGGTCTCGTTGAAATGGCGCTCGCCGGCGATGTTGCGGATGCCGCGTATCTCGATGCCGGGAGCCTTGAGGTCGATCAGGAACTGCGTCAGGCCGGCGTGGCGGGCCTTCATGTCGCGGGGCGAAGTGCGGACCAGCGCGATCATGTAATGCGAGCGGTGCGCGCCGGAAGACCAGATCTTGCGCCCGTTGATCGTCCAGCCGCCATCGACCTTGGTGGCCGTGGTGCGGACCGAGGCGAGGTCGGAGCCCGAGTCCGGCTCGCTCATGCCGATGGCGAAATAGCACTCTCCGGCGGCGATGCGCGGCAGGATCGAGCGCCGCTGTTCTTCCGTTCCGTAACGCAGCAGCAGCGGCCCGGACTGGCGGTCGGCGACCCAGTGTGCGGCGCAGGGCGCGCCGGCCGAGACCATCTCCTCGGTGACGATGTAGCGGTGCAGCGCGGGCTTCTCGCCGCCGCCATACTGCTTCGGCCACATCATGCCGAGCCAGCCGCGCCCACCCATCTTGCGCGACCATTCCGGCGACCAGCCGGACCCCCAGCTGTCCGCCATCGGCGTGAAGCCGCCGGACGCCCGTTCCTCGCGGATGAAGTCGCGGACTTCCTCCCTGAGCGCGCGTTCCTCCGGTCCGAACTCGACCTTCGGAAAGCGGAACCGGTCCCCCGTCATGTCCTCCCCCTTCGCTGCACGGCCCCGGCATTCGAGAGCGAACCGGCCCCGCCCGCCGCAGGCGGAAGCGCGAAGCCGGCAGCCCCGGACACGGAACCCCTCTGCACTGTGTCATGAGATGTCATGTTTTGTCATGTTCCGCCCTTGCGGCGGCCTTTCCTTCCTTGCGTTTCATTCCCTCCGCGCTCCGGTCCTCCAGTCCGGGGCCCGGACCCTGTTTTGCGCGCGTTTCGCGTGCGGGCGCGGGCGGGTGTCGGCGCCGGCGCGGTTCGCGCACCTGATTGCCCGCGCGCGAGGCAGGCGCGGGGCGCACTTCGCCCGTGCGTTTCTCCGGGTTTTTTTCGCGCCGGCGCGAAAGGGAGGAACCGGCGCCGCGGATGCCGCTTCCTCCTACCCTCATTGTAGCACACTTTCGAATATGTCAAATCTTATCCGAGAATAATATCATTTTTTGGGAACAAACAATGTCTTTCGATCGGAGACCGGATGCCGCCGCCTGGCCGGCTACGGCCCATGCCGTCAGGTGGAGCGGTCCTCGGTCAGCACCATGACGGCGCCGTTATTGTGGGCGCGGCCGACAAAGGCCCGGCCGAGCCTGTCCCGCCCGACGGGGACACCATTGCCTTCCATGAGGCGGATGGCGCGGTCGAGATCGGCGAAGGCGATGACATGCCCGGCCATGCAGGGCGGGGACGGTGCAACCTCCCCCGGAAACAGGTCCGCATAGGCTTCGGCGGACAGCACTGCGCAGCCAGCCAGGTCCGCCCCGAAAGCGGCGAGTCTGACCGACAGGTCGTCCGGCCGGTCGGAGACGAACAGGCATTGCCGAAGCGCGCGGGCGCCGTTCGGATGCTCCAGCAATTCGGGCCGCCACAGCACCTCCGGCGTCTGGTGCTCGATGACGATGATGCGCCCCTCGGGCCAGCTTGCGTCCTCGGAGAAGATGTTGCGGAAGCGCATCTCGCCCGCCGGCGTCGAACGGGCGCGCTGCACCGGCGGGGCGAAGCCCTGCGCCGCCAGGCCCGGCCACGCTTCGTCCGCCGACGCGCAGCGGAAGGCCGCGATGTGGATGCCTTCGTGCCGGGCCATGAAATGCGACCACGGGTTGAAGCGGCCGGGCGCGCGAATGCCGATCAGCTCCAGATAGCCCTCGCGGAAGAGCGCGCAGCGGTTAGCGGTGGCCCAGGGCTGCATGCCGCCTGCGCCCGGCACCGCGCCCTGCTGCGGCGTTTCCGGGGAGAGCAGGAAGCCCAGCCGCTCCAGGGCGGCGGCGCCCGCATCGAGGTCGGCGCGCATCTGGCCGGTATGGTCGAGGGGGTAGGCCACCATCGGTCAGGGAAGCCGCACATCGGTCAGCGGCCGGCCCCAGTCCTCGGCCCGGGCCAGCACGCGCGGCAGGTCCTCCTCCAGCATGAAGCCTTGCTCGATGAGCGTCCGCGCCGCCGCCTCTATCGCCTGCTGATAGCCTGCCGCGTCGCCGTAGCGCTCCAGCAGGGACGGGCGGGGGTCGCCCGTCGCCGCGCGCTCCTCCGGCGTGTCCGGGAAGGGGATGTAGCTGCCGGAGAACTCGTGCATCGCCCCGCCCGCGACGCCGCGCCGGCGGATGTTCCAGCCGGCGAAGGTGCCGACGGGCGCGGCGACCATCGGCGCGCGCACGCCCGCGATCTCGTTGCCGTCCGCATCGACCGCCGGCACCAGCACGGGATAGCCGTCCTCCGCCAGCACCTCCGGCGGTTCGTGGTCGAGAATCCCCTCGCCGGCGCGCGGGCCGAAATCGAGCGCCGGCATGAGGTTGGGCGATTGCGGCACCGCCCCGCCTGGGATTGCCGGGAACTGCGCCCGCCAC
>JAJEAZ010000325.1 GCA_022824105.1 Alphaproteobacteria bacterium | reverse complement strand
CGCCGCGCCGTTCTCGATGGCGATGTCCTCGCCCTCGAACAGCATGAAGCCCAGATAGCGCGCCAGATAGGCATGTTCGAAATAGTTCGCCCCGCCGGGGCCCGCCGTCAGCATGCCCACGCGCCCGCCGCCCACCCGGTCGAGCGCGCCCATCGCATCGCGGAATGCCCGGAAGAAGCCGGCCAGGCGGTGCACATGGGACTCCTGGAACAGCTCCTGGAACACGCGCTGTGTGGCGAGCCGCGTCTCCAGCGCGGTGCCGGCGCCGGCGGGCGAGTCGGTGCGGTCGCGCAGCACCTGCCACTCGCCGTCCGGCCTGCGGCAGACATCGAAGGCGATAAAGTGCAGATGATGGCCGGACGCTGGCCGCACGCCGACCAGCGGGCGAAGCCAGGCGGGACTGGCCGCGACCGGTCCCGCCGGCAGCAACCCCTCCGCGACCAGCCGGCCCTCGCCATAGAGGTCGGCCATGACGGCTTCCAGAAGCTCGGCCCGCCGGGCGAGCCCGCCCGCAAGCCGGCGCCATTCCCCTTCGTGCAGGATGAGCGGCACCGGGCTGAACGGCCATGTCCGCCCGCCCGATCCCTCCGCGCCCTGCCGGCGGAAGAACACGCCGGCATCGTGCAGATATTGCTCGCCGCGCGCCGTCCGCCGTTTCAGCTCCGCTTCGGAAAGCCCTGCGAATCCCTCGACAAAATGCTGCCAGACCGGCCTGACCCGGCCTTCTTCGTCGAGCAGTTCGTCGAAACCGCCCGCCGGCGGCCGGTAGCCGGCAACCCCCGGCTGCTGTTCCAACGCCTGCCGTCTCGTCGGTTGCAGCACCGCTCGCTCCACCGATCCGAACAAAGAAGCTAATGGTATCCGTCCGCAGCCGGGGACGGTAGCGGTCAAGGCGAGGGGCGCTGTGGCTGCCTCGGAAGATCGGGACCGCCCCGGATCAAGCCGTCTCCGCCTCCGCGCTCCGGGCTTCCCGGCGCAGCTTCATCAGGTGAAGGGGGAGTTCCGTGCGCAGCTTGCCCGCATCGACATGCCAGAGAGCGCCCCAGCTTGCCTGAACAGGGTCCCGGAAACGGCCGGCGGGCGCAGCCGTTCCTTCGAGGCGCGCCCTGCAGAAGCGGGCAACGCGGCCGAGATTGCCGTCGGGATCCTCGACCCGGCCTCGCGCCAGTTCGCAGGCATAGCCCAACTGGCGCAGGGAAGCCTCATCCTCGCGGCCATCCGGCATATGCCGGCCGCCACCTTCGCCAGCAGTTCCATCAGGTCGCGTTCCCTGCGACGGGCGACGCTGAAGGCGTCCTCATGGCGGCTCGGGGGCATCGCCTTTCCTCGCAACAATCTCTTTGGCTTCCTCGAAATTATGCCGGATGAACGTAGTATCGCCTGCTGTCTCGATCGAGAAGTTTATGTGTCTTTGCGTCCTGCTACGGCGTCATGCCCGTACTTGTTCCACTGCTGTCCGGTTTAGATTTTTCGGACAGGGCGCATGGCTTGGATGCAACAGGATTTGAAAGGGTTCCGTCGGATCGGGACACGGATCAGCGCCCGGCATCCCAACCAACTCCTCGTCATGCCCGGACTTGTTCCGGGCATCCATGCGGCCGTGCAGCGGAAGCGGTAGAAGGGGATGCCCGGAACAAGTCCGGGCATGACGGAGGGCGTGCATTCAGGCACGGTGGAAAGCGAGGGGACAGGAGCCGTTGCGCGCGTCCAAAACCCCCGATCGGCTTCACCCCATGGCTAAACCGGACAGCAGTGGACTTGTTCCGGGCATGACGGAAGGGGGCAATGGGGCGGTGGACGTCTAATCCGTCATCGGTTCCGGTCAACGACCGTTGGTATCACACATCTCGTTTGCCTTGTATCCGGTGCGCTTGCCGGCCGAGCTATGTCCCGCCCGGTTCCCCATTTCGTCACCCCGGCCTCCGAGCCGGGGTCCAACCATGGCTCCCGATACCGCCGCAACCGGCGAAGAACGAGATCGACCGCCGGGGCCTGCCCCGGACCCCGATCCGGGGCTGCCGCCAGAACCGAGGCTGGGCCCCGGCTCGGGGGCCGGGGCGACGAGTGGAGACAGGCGGCGTGGCATGTGCGCACAAGCCGGCCGCCCCGAGCGGGAAATAGAGGCGTCAACCGCGGGAGGCGGCGGAAACGCGCGGCCCGATATCCGCCTCGGCAATCGGCGCCGCGCCGTTGCCCCCGGCAGTGAACTGGAGGTCCGCGAGGCGCGCGTAGAGGCCGCCCGCCGCCAGTAATTCCTCGTGCGTGCCGGTGGCGACGGCCCGTCCCCGGTCCAGCACCACGATGCGGTCGGCATTCATCACCGTCGCAAGGCGGTGCGCGATGACGATGGTGGTGCGGCCGCGCGACAGGCGGGCGAGCGCGTCCTGGATCAGCCGCTCGTTCTCCGAATCGAGCGCGCTCGTCGCCTCGTCCAGCAGCAGCACCGCCGGGTCCCGCAAGATGGCGCGGGCAATGGCGAGGCGCTGGCGCTGGCCGGCGGAGAGGCGCACGCCGCGCTCGCCCAGATAGCTGTCATAGCCCTCGGGCAGGGCGCGGAGGAATTCGTCGGCCGCGGCGGCCTTCGCGGCCTCGACGATCTCGACGCTGCTCGCGTCCGGGCGTCCATAGGCGATGTTCTCCCGCGCCGTGGTCGAGAACATGACCGGCTCCTGGGGCACCAGGCCGAAGCGCGCGCGCACCGCCGCCGGCGCCGCACGGCAGATATCGACGCCGTCGAGCGTTATCCGCCCCCCGGTCGGGTCGTAGAAGCGCAGCAGCAGGTTGAAGAGCGTGGACTTTCCCGCTCCCGACGGCCCGACCACGGCCACCCTTTCGCCCGGCGCTATGTCGAGGTCAAATTCGCCGAGCACAGGCCTGTCCGGCGCGGAGGGATAGGCGAAGGTCGCCGCCTCGAACGCCACGGCGCCCCGCGGCGGCTCGGGCAGCGCTGCCGGACTGGCGGGCGCGGCGATATCCGGGCGCGCCGCCAGCAGGTCCAGCAACCGCTCGGTGGCCCCCGCCGCGCGCTGGAGGTCGCCCACCACCTCGCTGAGCGCGCCGAGCGCGGCGGCCGCCACGACCGCATAGAAGACGAAGGCCGAGAGGTCGCCCGCCGACATCGTGCCGGCCATCACGTCGCGCCCGCCGAGCCAGAGGATGGTGCAGACCGCGCCGAGCGCCAGCACGATCACGATCACGGCGAGCGCGGAGCGCACGCGGGTCCGCCAGATGGCCGTGCGGAACGCCTCCTCCACGCGCATGGAGAAGTCCACGATATCCAGGGCTTCGTGGCCGAACGCCTGCACCGTGCGCACCGCCGAGATCGACTCCTCGACATGCGCGCCGACATCCGCCACCCGGTCCTGCGCCGCGCGGGACAGGCGGCGCACCCGCCGTCCCAGCAGCAGGATCGGCAGCAGCACCAGAGGAATGACCAGCACGACCAGGCCGGTAAGGCGCGGGCTCGTGACCAGCAGCAGGGCCGCAGCGCCGGCGAACAGCAGCAGGTTCCTGAGCGCCATCGAGACCGTCGATCCCACGACGGTCTGGATCAGCGTGGTGTCGGTCGTCAGCCGGGACAGGATCTCGCCCGTCTTCGTGACCTCGAAGAAGCTCGGGCTGAGCTTCAGGATGTGGGCGAACACGTCGCGGCGCAGGTCCGCCACCACCCGCTCGCCGACCCAGGCGACCAGATAGGACCGGCAATAGGTGGCGGCAGCGAGCACGACGATGACGCCGAGCAGGATGACGAGCGCGGCGTCCAGCACGGCGGGATCGTTGCCGGCAATGCCGTTATCGACGAGGTGGCGCAGCCCCATGCCGATGCCGAGCACCGTGCCCGCCGCGACCATGAGCGCAACGGACGCGCCGGCGGCCTGCCGCCAGTAGGGCGCGATATAACCCGCCAGCGCGCGCAGGGGGCGCAGGTTGCGCGAGGCCTCTCGGGCTGACATGGCCGGGTTCGGTCGTCGCATCGCCTGTCTTCGTTCGCCGCAGCGCAACGGGTAATAGCCGCCGCGCGGCCCCGCGCATAGTGCTGGCGGCCCGGTTGGTGCGACACAGGCTTCAAGGGCGTTCCGGCAGCCGGCGTATCGGCCTATGCCGCGCTTGCACTGATCTTTCTCAGAACGCAGACTGACTCCGCCATCAACAACGAGGCATCCCGCTCCGTCGGGTCGCCCGCTGAATAGAACAGCCTGAACCCGGCACGGGGTAGCTCCCTGCGCCTGGCGAATAGGTGGGGTCTCTCACGATAGCCTCGTGTGTTGATGGCAACGGCCCGACACCAGCGTCGGGCCTTGCGAGGTCTGCCGTGTCGAGCGCAATGCCGCCCATCTTCGTCATTTCCCTCGCTCGGGACGTCGAGCGCCGCGCGGCCATGCGGCAGGAGCTTGCCGGGTTCGACTTCGAATTCTTCGACGCCGTGGACGGGAACGCACTGGACGAGAGCGCATACCGGCGCCGCATGCAGACGGACTGGTGGCGCATCATGCGGGGCCGCGAGCTGGCTCCGGGCCAGATCGGCTGCCTGCTGTCGAACTGGCTCATCTGGCAGCGCATGGTCGAGGCCGGGACGCCCTCCGCGATCGTGCTGCAGGACGATGCGCGGCTGGAAGACGGGTTCGCCGTCATCATCGAGGAGATCATGAAGGCCGATGTCGAGTGGGACATCGTGAACCTCGCGCCGAAGCGGCAATACCGCATCGACCGGATGCTGGCCGTGCTGGACGGCGTGCGCTGGCTCGTCCGCTACCGCCGCCGCTTCGGCGGCGCCGTCGGCTACCTCATCCGGCTGGAGGCGGCCGAGGCGTTGCTTCACTACTGCTGGCGTATCCGCGCCCCGATAGACTGGCTCTACGCGGAATGGTGGCAGAACGGGCTGACCTTCCTCGCCGTCGATCCGGCCATCGTCACCCATGCCGGCGTGCCGCCCACCATCAGGACGCGGCCGAAGGCAAAGCGGACTGTTTTGGAGCACGCGGCCGCGGCCAGCTACCGTCTGGCGGACTGGTTGCGCCGTTGCCAGGCGCGGAAGTCGTCATGACAGGCGTTACATGAAGCATAAATCCGACCCGGATGTCCGGAAAGTCGAATTGGAGAGTGTTGACGATGAGTCGGATTCTGGCCTGGATAATTTATGTCATTGCCCATGCCATTACCTGTCCTTTTGGCGGCAAACGCAGGCTCAAGGCATTGTATCGCGCTCATTCAATCCTGCTGCAAAGGAAATTCTTTATTTCCGACACATGCCGGGGCTCCCTGCAATTCGGATCAGAAAGCGGCATGCGGTTTTCGCAGCTTGAGCGTTCCGAGCCCGATACCATCGAGTGGCTCGATAATTTCCCGGATGAACCTTTAATATTCTGGGACATAGGCGCTAATGTGGGAGTGTATAGTCTTTATGCTGCCTTGCGCCCGAATGTGCAGGTGCTCGCTTTCGAGCCCGGCGCAGCTTCCTATCGGGCGCTCAACAGGAATATAGAGTTGAACGGTATGGACGACCGGATAACGGCGTTGCCTGTCGCCTTTTGCGCCGATACGAAAATCGACATGCTGAACATGGACAACACGGAACCGGGCGGCTCGAAACACGGTTTCGGCACCGAAGTCGACCAGCTCAACAATGCCATCGACGTCAGGTTCCGCCAGGGCGCCGTCGGGTTTTCCATAGATGATTTCGTCCGGCTGTTTTCGCCGCCGCTTCCGACCCACCTGAAGATAGACGTGGACGGCCTGGAGCCCGATATTCTCCGCGGCGGGCAAAATACGCTTTCGGCCCCGACCGTCAGATCCGTCATTGTCGAGGTCGAGGGTAGCGAGGCGAGGGCGCGCAGGCTTGTCGCGTTGATGGCCGATGCCGGTTTCGTTCCGAGGTCGAGGCCCAAGGATTCGCCGGCTTGCCGCAATGTTGTCTTTGACAGGCTGCGGGAAGGCGCTTGAGCGCCGGGCCGGCCTTCGCTATACAGGCGCGCCTTGCCCTTTTGGGAGTGCCGCGCCGATGAAAGCCGACATCCACCCCGACTATCACGAGATCAACGTCGTGATGACGGACGGGACCGAATTCAAGACGCGCTCCACATGGGGCAGCGAGGGCGACACGCTCAGGCTCGATATCGACCCATTGTCCCATCCGGCGTGGATCGGCGGCAATCAGCGACTCGTCGATACCGGCGGCCAGGTCGCGCGCTTCAACAAGCGCTTCAAGAATTTCGGGATCTAGCCGCCGCGCCCGCTTATGGACGGCGAGACGCTCTCGCCTGCCGCGATCCGGCCCGCACCGGCGGCGTCCTGCAACGGCGCAGCGCATGAGGTGCAGCGGCCGGAAGAGCAATTGCTCCCCATTGTCGTCGCGAGCCCGCACAGCGGCGCGGTCTATCCACGCGCCTTCCTGGACGCCTCCCCGCTCGACCTGGACCTGCTGCGCCGCAACGAGGACTGCCATGTGGACCGGCTGGGAGCCGGCGCGGTCTCGATAGGGGCGCCGCTGCTGCGCGCGCATTTCCCCCGCGCCTTCCTGGACGTCAATCGCGAGCCTTGGGAGCTGGACCCGGCGATGTTCGCGGAGCCGCTGCCGGGCTATGTGAAAACCAGGACGCCGCGCATCGCCGCCGGGCTCGGCACGATTCCGCGCTCTGTCGGCATCGGGCTCGAGATCTATCGCGGCAAACTGACCTTCCGCGAAGCCCGGCAGCGGGTCGAGCGGCTGCACACGCCCTACCACGCGGAGCTGACGGGGCTGGTCGAGGAGACGCGCCGTCGGTTCGGGAAGGCGCTCCTGATCGACCTGCACTCGATGCCGTCGGCAAGCTGGGGCGGGCGATGGGCGGAAGGCGCGCGAGGCGCGGACATCGTGCTGGGCGACCGCTACGGCACGGCCTGCTCGCGCGACATCATCGCCGCGGCCGATGCGCATCTGAAGGACCGGGGTTACAGTGTCGTGCGCAACGACCCCTATTCGGGCGGATATACGACGAGGCGCTACGGCCGGCCCGACAAGCACCGCCACGCGCTCCAGGTCGAGATCAACCGGGCGCTCTACATGGACGAGGCGACGCTGGCGCCCGGGCCGGGATTCGCGAGTCTGGCCTGCGACCTCACGGCCCTGTTCGAATGCCTCGGGGCCGCCCTGCAGCCGCAACCGGCATGAAACCGCCCCGCGTCACCGCCGGCGACGCCATTTTCCTCGACCTCGACGGGACGCTGATCGAAATCGCGCCCGCCCCGGACGCCGTGCGGCCCGCACGCGGCCTGCCGGCGCTACTCGAAACCCTGTCGCGGCGCACCGGGTCGGCGCTTGCGATCGTCAGCGGCCGGCCCGTTTCGGACATCGACCGGATCCTGGCGCCGCTCACCCTGCCCGCCGCCGGCCTGCACGGTCTCGAACGGCGCTCCGCGGGCGGAGCTTTCCACCCGCCCCCTGCCCTGCCCCGCTATGACGAGCTCCGGGCTGCGCTGCGGAACTTCGCGGCCGGCCATCCAGGCCTCCTGCTGGAAGACAAGGGCGCGGCGCTCGCCGTGCATTACCGCGCGCGGCCCGACCTCTGCCCATCGGTAGCTGCTACCGTGGAGGCGGCGCTGGGCGGTGCCCGGCGGGGCATTGCCGTCCAGCGCGGAAAGGCGGTGATCGAACTCCGTCCCGAGGGGGCGGACAAGGGCACGGCCGTAACGGCGTTCATGTCCGAGCCGCCATTCGCCGGCCGTCGTCCGGTATTTGCCGGCGACGACTTAACCGACGAAGCTGCCTTCCGCGCCGTGCGTGCGAAAGGCGGCGTGACCGTCCGCGTCGGCGGCGAAGGCGCAACCGACGCCGAGTGGCGCCTCGCGGATGTCGCGGCGGTCCATGCCTGGCTGGCTGCAATGGAGGGATGAGATGCGCTCGCTCGAACTCAG
>JAJEAZ010000112.1 GCA_022824105.1 Alphaproteobacteria bacterium | reverse complement strand
ATGCTGGCGGCCTCGACGCGCATCTGGGGCTACCAGACCAATTACGGCTCCTATTGCCAGTTCGCGAAGGCGCAGGCGCACCAGTGCCAGCCGCGCCCGAAACATCTGAGCTGGGAGCAGTCGGGCTGCTACCTGCTCTGCGCCTCGACCGCCTACCGGATGCTGATGGGCTGGCCGCCGCACACGGTCGAACCGGGCGATGCGGTGCTCGTCTGGGGCGCATCGGGAGGCCTCGGCGCGATGGCGCTGCAGATCACCGCCGCGCTCGGCGGGCGGCCGGTCGCCGTCGTCTCCGACGACGCGAAGCGCGACTGGTGCATGGAAATGGGGGCCGTCGGCGTCATCAACCGCACCGCCTTCGACCATTGGGGGCCGATGCCCGACACGACCGACGGCGCGGCCTACGGCGCCTGGGCAAAGGGCGCCCGCGCGTTCGGCGGCGCGATCTGGGAGGCGCTCGGCGAGCGCGCGAGCCCGAAGATCGTGTTCGAGCATCCGGGCGAAGCCACCCTGCCGACCTCCGAGTTCGTCTGCGACACGGGCGGCATGATCGTCATCTGCGCCGGCACCACCGGCTACAATGTGACGCTCGACCTGCGCTACCACTGGATGCGGCAGAAGCGCTTCCAGGGCAGCCACCTGTCCAATGACGAGCAGGCCGCGGCGGTGAACCAGCTGGTCATTGACGGCAAGATCGACCCCTGCCTCTCGGAGGTGTTCGATTTCGACGATCTCGGCCACGCCCACCAGCTGATGCACGAGAACCGCCACGCCGCCGGCCAGATGGCCGTGCTCGTCAACGCGACCGAACGCGGCCAGGGCGCTTCATGATCGTCGAGGCGATCGTCGTCTTCGGCGCGCTGGCGCTGGTCGCCGGCCTCAAGCTCTGGCTGACCTGGCGGCGCATCAAGGCGGCGAAGCCGATGAAGGACCTCCCGACCGGCGACGAAGAGGCCCCGCTTCAGCGCCGATAGACGAAGAATGTCGCGGCGTGCCGGATGGCCGCCTGCGGCAGCGCCGTGACGGGCCCGGCCGTGTCGGTCAGCGTCCAGAGGCCGGCCCCGGTCAGGGCGTCGATCTTCGCCTGGAACCCGCCTTCCGAGAGCGCGGCTTCCGTGCAGCTGAATATGAAAACGCCGCCCTTCGCCGTCACGCGCACGAGCTCGTCGAGCGATTCCGGCGGCGCGTGGCCCGGCGTGAAGACCCCGGTGCACACGACCGCCTGGAACGCGCCGTCGTCGAAATCGAGCGGCTCGCCCAGGACCCGCTGGCGCAGGTCCCGATAGACGCCCTTGCGCCCGGCGGCCCGCAACATGCCGTCCGAAAGGTCTATGCCCGTGAGATTGGCGTATCCGAGGCGCGCCAGCGCCGCCCCGATGATGCCGCTGCCGCAGCCCGCATCCAGCACCGGCGTCTCGCCCGGCGCCACATGGCGTCCGAACAGGCCCGCCGCCATCGGCGCGTATGCGTAGCCGCCCGACGACACGTCATCGTCGTAGCTGTCCGCCCAGTCGTCGTAGATGCGCCGGTTTTCCGCCGTGGACCCGGCGCTGTAGACCCGCTCCAGCCACTGGTTGAGATCGCTCACGGTCTTCCCCTCTTCCGTTCCTTGCAACCCACCATACACTGAAGCCGCCAGGACAAGGACGCCTCCCGCATGGCCGACACCGATATCCTCCTTCAGCAAGACCGCGGCAGCACCCGCATCCTGACCCTCAACCGGCCGCGCCGGCTGAACGCGCTCAACGGCGCGCTGGTCGATGCGATCTGCGACGCGGTCAGGCGCGCGCATGCCGACGAAGCGGTGGCGTGCATCGTGCTGCAGGGCAATGAACGCGCGTTTTCCGCCGGCGCCGACATGAAGGAAGCCGCGGACCATGCCGGCGAAGGCCCGCGCGCCGCCCGCGACCGCGCGGAGGCGGGGGCGGCGATATACGAACTCGCCCGGCTGACGGACAAGCCGTTGATCGCGGCGGTGCGCGGCTATGCGCTCGGCGGCGGCTGCAATCTCGCCATCGCCTGCGACATGGCGGTCGCGGGCGCGAGCGCCGTGTTCGGCTATCCGGAGGTCCGGCGCGGGCTGGCCGCCACCATGGTCACGCCGGGACTCGCGCACCGTATCGGGCCGAAGGCGGCGTTCGAGCTGCTGACGCTCGCCGAGGACGTCTCGGCCAGCAGGGCGCTGGAGCTCGGGATGGTCAACCGGGTCGTTCCCGACGAAAAAGTCCTCGACGAAGCTCTGGCAATGGCGGCGGCCCTGGCGGCTTTCGACCGGGAAGCGGTGCGCGCGACCAAGCGGGTGTTCCAGCGCTCGCTCGACCTCCCGGTCGCCGAGGCGCTGTCCGCCGCCCGCGAAACCATGCTTGCCATGCGCCGGGCGATGGTGCCGCCGGAGTGAATTGAACACTCGACCCCACCCTTACCAAGGGTGTGCTCTACCCCTGAGCTACGGCGGCCCGCCGGGCGCGTCTATGCCACAGGGGGCATCGGGAGGGCAAGCGGACATGACCGCATCCGACGACAGGGACGCGAAGGAGGACAGGGAACGGCGCCTCGCGGAGGCGCTGCGGCGGAACCTGCGCCGCCGCAAGGCGCGGCAACGCGGGGAGGACGGCGAGCCGGGCGAACCGCCCGACAGCGTTGCCGAACGGGACTGCTGAAGCTACAAGCGGGCCGCGAAACGTCGCAGCGGGCGAAAGACCGGCCGCCTGCGGCGCACGATCCAGGACGAGGGCTCGACTCGTGCTCGAAACCGGTGCCAGAGCCTACCGTATTCGCGGCGGCAGGCCGTTGGAGGGCGCGATCCGCGCCCAGACGGCCAAGAACGCCGTCAGCAAGCAGCTTGTCGCGTCCCTGCTGACGGCCGAGCCCTGCCGGCTGCTGGACGTGCCGGACATCTCCGAGATCGAGCTGGCGCTCGGCATGCTGGAGGAAATCGGCGCCTCCATATCCCGGGACGGATCGGGCGCCGTCGATATCCAGACAGCCGGGATCGCCTCCACCGCCATCGGACAGCGCTATTCCGGCGTCAACCGCCTGCCCGTGCTGCTGATCGCCCCGCTGCTGCACCGGGCGGGCATGGCGCGCGTTCCGGTGGTCGGCGGCGACCATATCGGCGAGCGGCCGATCGACTTCCATATCGGGCTGCTGGAGCAGATGGGCGCGCGCATCGACGCCGACCGGGACGGCTACACCGCCAAGGCCGACCGGCTCAGGGGCGCCGTCATCCACCTGCCCTACCCCAGCGTCGGCGCGACGGAGAACGCGATCCAGGCCGCCTGCCTCGCCGACGGCACCACGGTCATCCACAACGCCGCCATAGAGCCGGAGATCGTCGATACGGTCCTCTTCCTCCAGAAGATGGGCGCGCTGATCCAGATCGAGACCGACCGGAAGATCGTCATAGAGGGCGTGGAAAGGCTCTCCGGCGCGACCCACCGGCCGATGACGGACCGCATCGAGGTCGCGTCCTTCGCCATGGCTGCGGTCGCCACCGGCGGGCGCATCCGCATTTCCGGGGCCGACCAGCGGGCCATGGTCACGTTCCTCAACGTGCTGCGAAAGGTGGGCGGCGGCTTCGAGATCGTGGACGACGCCATCACCTTTTTCCGCGCCCGCGACACGCTGCGCCCGATCCACATCGAGACCGACGTGCATCCGGGCTTCATGACCGACTGGCAGCAGCCGATGGTCACCCTGCTGACCCAGGCGGAGGGTGTCTCCGTCGTCCATGAGACCGTCTATGAAAACCGCTTCGGCTATACCCGGACGCTGAACGACATGGGCGCCAATATCGTGCTCTCCACGGCCTGCCTCGGCGCCAAGCCCTGCCGTTTCCTGGAACGGAACTTCCCGCACAGCGCGGTGGTGCAGGGCGCAACGCCCCTTGCCGGACGGCGGATCGAGGTGCCGGACCTCAGGGCCGGCTTCGCCTACCTGCTCGCCGCCCTCATCGCCGAAGGGGAAAGCGAGGTTCTCGGCGCCCGCTTCATCGAGCGGGGCTATGCGGACATTCCGGGGCGCCTGGCGAGCATCGGCGCCGATATCGATGTCGTCCCGTCCCTGGAACGCGATCTGGCGGCCCAATGAGCGGGCGGCTGAAGCTTCGCGCGACATCCGCGGAGGAGTTGCAGGTGATCGCGGCGTGCATCCAGGACGCGATTGCGCCGCTGTCGGACATGACATGGATGCGCGACCAGAACCGGTTCGCGCTCGTGCTGAACCGGTTCCGGTGGGAATGCGCGGGCGATACGCCCCCCTTCGAGCGCACGCACACGATGCTGTCCTTCCAGAATGTGCAGGCCGTCCGCACGAGGAATGTGGACCGGAACCGTCCGGACGAGCCGCTTTGCCTGCTGACCCTCGCGGCGGGCGAAGACACGGCCGTCGATCTCGCGTTCGCAGGCGGCGCCACCGTGCGGATCGAGAGCGAACCGCTCGACTGCGTCCTCGACGACCTGGGCGAGCCCTGGCCGACGGTCTGGCGGCCGGACCACGACGCCGATGGGGACGGGCCATGACGAGGCCCCTCGTGCTGGCGCTGCCGAAGGGGCGCATCCTTTCGGAAGCCATGCCCCTGGTCCGCGGAGCCGGGATCGAGCCGGAGGCCGGCTTCGACGACCCGGACGACCGCCGGCTCCATTTCCGGACCAATCTGCCCGGCGTATCCATCATTCGCGTCCGTTCGTTCGATGTCGCCACTTTCGTCGCCTTCGGCGCGGCGGCGATCGGTATTGCGGGGCGCGACGTCATCATGGAGTTCGGCTATGACGAGCTCTACGCGCCTCTCGACCTCGGCATCGGACATTGCCGCCTGGCCGTCGCGGAGCCTGCCGCCATGGTCGCGAACGACGACCCCCGGCGCTGGAGCCAGATTCGCATCGCCACGAAATATCCCGAGATCACGAAGCGCCACTTTGCGGCGCGCGGCGTGCAGGCGCAGTGCATCAAGCTCAACGGCGCCATGGAACTCGCGCCCTCGCTCGGTCTCTGCCGGCGTATCGTGGACCTCGTCTCTTCCGGCGCGACGCTCAGGGCCAACGGCCTGGTCGAGGTCGAGCACATCGCCGACATCACCTCCTGCCTGATCGTCAACCGCACCGCGCTCAAGACGCGAACGGCGGAGTTGCAGGGCTGGATCGAGCGCTTCCGGGAGGCATCCCTTGCCCAGGCGGCTTGACACAAGCGATGCCGGCTTCGCGCGCGACTTCGAGGCGCTGATAGGCCTGGAGCGCGCCGGCTCGGAAGACGTCGATGCGGCCGTCGCCGCCATTCTCGCGGACGTCCGCGACCGGGGCGACGACGCCGTCGCCGAATACACCGAACGCTTCGACGGCGTGACCGGCCCGCTGCGCATCCCGGTCGAAACGCTGGACCGGGCCCTCGCGGAGACGCCGGGACCGGCGCGCGACGCGCTGGAGCTGGCGGCCTCGCGGATCGAGGCGTTCCACCGGGCGCAAATGCCGGCGGACCTCGACTACAGGGACGCGCTGGGAGTCCGCCTGGGCCTGCGCTGGACGCCGGTGGAGGCGGTGGGCCTGTATGTGCCCGGCGGCTCCGCCGCCTATCCGAGTTCGGTGTTGATGAATGCGATACCCGCCCGCGTGGCCGGCGTCGGGCGGGTCGCGATGACGGTGCCGACCCCGGCCGGCGCTTTCGACCCTCTCGTGTTTGCCGCCGCGCGGCTGGCCGGCATAGAGGAGGCGTACCGGATCGGCGGCGCCCAGGCGGTGGGCGCGCTGGCGTTCGGAACCGCGGCCATATCGCCGGTGGACAAGATCGTCGGCCCCGGAAATGTGTGGGTGGCGACCGCCAAGCGCCAGGTGTTCGGTCATGTCGGCATCGACACGATCGCCGGCCCCTCCGAAGTGCTTGTCGTCGCGGACGGATGCTGCCCGGCGCCCTGGATCGCGGCCGACCTGCTGGCCCAGGCGGAACATGACGAGGCCGCGCAGAGCATCCTGATTGCGCTGTCGCACGAGTTTGCGGACGCCGTCGAAGCCCGGATCGGGCGCTATCTGGAAACGCTGCCGCGCGCGGCCACGGCGCGGGCGAGCTGGGAGGCCCACGGCGCCTGCATCGTCGTGCGGGACCTCGACGAGGCGCCCGCGCTGATCGACGCCATTGCGCCCGAGCATCTCCAGCTGGCCGTTGCCGACCCCGACGCGCTGGCGGCCCGCGTGCGCCATGCCGGCGCCGTCTTTCTCGGCCCGCTTACGCCCGAGGCTATTGGCGACTATGTCGGCGGGCCGAACCACGTCCTGCCGACATCGCGCACGGCCCGCTTCGCCTCGGGGCTCGGCGTCATGGACTTCATGAAGCGAACGACCCTGCTCGGCTGCGATACGGAGTCGCTGGCCGCCATCGGCCCTGCGGCCACTGCGCTCGCGGCTGCCGAGGGCCTGGACGCCCACGGCCTGTCGGTCTCGCTCCGGCTCGATGGCTGACAACGGATCCGAGAGCCGGTTCCAGATTGCTTCGGTCAGCCTCGACGAACGGCTCGTCCTGCGGCGCACGCCCGAAGTCGAGCAGGAACGCGCCGTCGCGATCTTCGACCTGGTCGAAAGCAACCGTTTCCGGCTCCGGGAAGGCCCGCCCGGTCCCTATGCGCTGCATCTGGCCGTCGTAGAGCGGCGGCTCAGTCTGCGGATAGCGGCGCCCGACTGTTCGCCTCCGCTGGAGATAACCGTGGCGCTCGGGGGCTTCCGGCGCATCGTCAAGGACTACTTCACCGTGTGCGACAGCTACTATGACGCGATCAAGCGCCTGTCGCCCTCCCGGATCGAGGCCATCGACATAGGCCGGCGAGCGCTCCACGACGAAGGCGCAGACAAGCTCC
>JAJEAZ010000102.1 GCA_022824105.1 Alphaproteobacteria bacterium | reverse complement strand
CGCGGCGTCCCGGATTTCGTCGGCATGGTCGGCCGTCCTCCACACCCAGTGCTGGGCATCGTGGGTCTGCCCGGACCGGGCGATAAGCTCAAGCGTCGGATCGAGCAGGGCGTCGCCCGTGGGCTTCCCGTCCACGAGGATCAGCGATTGGGGATCGGTGTCGATCCGGTCCTGCAGCGCCAGGTCCATCAGCACCGCGCCGGCCAACGCGCTCCTCATCGACGCATTCGGGACAGGCAGGAAGCTGCCGTCGCGGTCGTCCAGCAGGAGCAGCATGATCTCTTCGGCAAAACACAGCATCGCGGTCAGTCTCCCCGCATTATGGTCCCGGCATGCGCCGTTCCATGCCGGCGGCCTGCCTCCGGGCGTTCCTGTCTGCCGGGTCCGCCCGTTTTTCGATGTGAATTTCTTTGCGGAGCCGACATGATCGCGCTGTTGTCGAAAGCGCTCTTGCGCATGCCCGTCTCCGAACCTCGTCGGCCGGAAGAATAACCCAATTCCGTTCAGGTAGCGCGTATTTCACGACAATAGGCGGCGCCCGGGTCCGGCGCCCCGCGCGAGTCCGACCGCCGCCGCCCGGTCCTACGCCGCGCGTTCGGCCCTGCGGAGCGCGGTTCCGGCGTGTTCGGGCTGGTCCGAGCGGAAGACGAGATCGTCCACCGGTTCGCCGGACTCGTAGCGGGCCACGAGTTCGTCCGGGTCGAAGGGCTGGCCGACGGGGTCGCGCGCGAAGGTTTCGCTCCGCATGAATTCGCCGGCCGCGGCCAGGTCCATCGCGTCGATCTGGAACTCCAGCCCGTTGCCGTCCGGGTCGCGGTAATACATGGAGAGCGTGAGCCCGTGCCGGATGGGCCGGTAGGGCAGGATGCCCATGCCTTTCAGCCGCTTGTAGGTGTCGAGCAGCTCGCCCAGGTCCCGCCAGGTGTAGGCGACATGGTTGACGCCCGCCTCGCCCGGCTGCCGCTCCGCGGCGCCGTCGGGGGCCGGCCCCAGGTTTATGAAGGCGAAGCGGTGGTGCTCGTCATCGTAGGTGAGAAACGCCAGCCGGTCGTCCCGGTGCTGGGTTCGCGCCTCGAAGACGCGGGCGTACCAGTCGATCATCTCCTCGAAGCGGTGCGTGTTGTAGACGATGTGGGCGAATTTCGTGGGCGCGACCATTTCTGCCTCCCCGTATGCATTCGCGTTTGCGGCCCGGTCAGACCCTGACCGGCGGTTCGGTCTCGCTTGTCGCGAGCATTTCCTCGTCGGTCATGGCGAGAATCTTCTCATAGCGGCCGGGCGGATAGTTGGTCATGTGGGGGCCCGGCGCATCGGGGCCGGGCTGCAGCACGGCGCCGCCGCTGTCCTCGAAGTCCGAGGACTTCTTGTAGCGCGCAAGCTCCTCGCTCCCGATGCCGGCGAGCGCGACCACTTCCGGGTCGATCCACGCCTCGGCGTTTATCGGCCCCTCGGAGTAGGACAGTTCCAGCGCGAGGTTCTCCGGCCCGGCGAAATAGATCGACTTGCAGAAGCCGTGGTCCCTCGGCCCGATCACCGGCACGCCCTTGGCGCGCAGGCGGTCCTTCATCGCCATCAGCTCTTCCTCGCCCCGCACGCGGAAGGCGACATGCTGCATGGTCCCGGCGGCGCTGTTGGCGCCGGGATTGCCCGCATGGGTGCGCCCGACCTCGGCCGGGATGTCCCCGATGGCCTCGTTCTGCACCAGCGCGATGGAGCTCTCGTCATTCAGGCGCAGGAACCCGTGGAAGGTGTTCTCGACCCCGTGCATCCAGTAGAGCGCGACCAGCTCCATTCCGAGCTTGTCGGTGAAGAACTCGATCTGGGTCTTGATGTCGGCGGTGGTGATGGCGAGGTGGTGCAGGCCTTCGAGCTTGTTCATGGCGTTTCTCCCGATATGTCCGGCGACTGCGCGGGGAGGTGATGGCTCGACGACAACATCGCCCGGCGCGGCGCGATTTCCAACCCGGAATCCTGCGCCGGTCCGTCAGCAGAGGTCCGGCGCTTCGGCCGCCGCCGCTGCTGCCGCCGCTTCGAGATCGAAGGCGTCGTAGCGGTAGAGCCAGTCGAGCGTGCGGCTGCGCGATGCGCCGAGCGTCCGGTTGCGTTCGGCCGCCGCCTCGCCGCGCATGTGGAAGAGTTCCGCATTGCGGCGCGAGCCGGTCTGGATGCGGGCCGACCGGGCCCGGCGCAGGTCCTCGTAGCGTTTCAGGCCGGCTGCGACATCCCCGCCCGCCGCCAGGCATTCCGCCAGCACGGCGCCGTCCTCGATGGCCATGGCCGCGCCCTGGGCCATGAAGGGCAGCGTCGCATGGCAGGCGTCGCCCAGGAGCGTCACCCGGCCCTTGCCCCATTGCGGCATGGGCGGCCGGTCGAAGAGCGCCCACTTGTAGCAGGCGTCGGGGTCCATGGCCTCGATCAGCCGCCGCACGCCGTCATGCCAGCCGGCGAAGTCGGCCTTGAGCTCCTCGATATCGCCGCGCTCGGTCCAGGATTCGCGCTCCCAGCCCTCCTTCTCGACCACGCAGACGCAGTTCACCAGCTCGCCGCTGCGGACATAGTAGTGGACGACATGGCCGCCCGGCCCCAGCCAGTTGGAGGAGACCGGGCGCACGAAGCCCTCCGGCAGCCGCGCCGCCGGGACGAGGCCGCGCCAGGCGACCGTGCCGGTGAAGGCGGGCGCCTCCGGGCCGAACAGGAAGGCGCGCACCGCCGAATGGATGCCGTCCGCGCCGATCAGCGCCCGGCCCCGGTGGCGCCTGCCGCCCGCCGAAAGCGAGACTTCGCCGGCGGACTGCTCGATGCCGCCCGCTTCGGCGGCGGTGTGCAGCGCGATTCGCGGCTCCGCCCGCGCGGCGTCCGCCAGCGCACCGATCAGGTCCGCCCGGTGGATATGGTAGTAGGGATAGCCGTAGCGTCGGCGGACTCCCTCGCCCAGTTCAACCTCGTGGATGGTCTCGCCGCTCGCCCAGTCGCGCATCTGGCCCGCGACCGGCAGGAAGGCGACCGCCTCCAGCGCGTCCGCCAGGCCGAGCCGGTGCAGCACCCGGTTGCAATTGGGGCTGAGCTGGATGCCCGCGCCAATTTCGCCGAACTCCGGCGCCGCCTCGAACACGCGCACACGCAAGCCCTTCGCGGCCAGGCAAAGCGCCGCCGTCAGCCCGCCAATGCCGCCGCCGGCAATCAGGATGTCATCACCGGCTATCGGCCGGGCTCCCCGTCCGCGTTGCCGGCGGGCCGCGAGAGCGTGCGCTCCACGGCGTCGGCCCAGCGGGCGCGGCCGGGCGCGGGGTCGCCGCCCGGCT